>NZ_LGDO01000056.1:0-23105 GCF_001279805.1 Streptomyces sp. XY431 | reverse complement strand
GTCCCGGCCCGGGGCAGGCCCCACACCGCCCGCCCCGAGCTGTCGAACCGAATCAACCACCCGACACAACCTGGGAGTTGCCCATGTTCGCACTCTCCTCCTCGCAGGAGATCGTCTGGCTGCACGAGCAGATGCAGCCCGGCAGTCGTGCCTACAACTTCACCGCCGCCCTCGATCTCTGGGGGCCGCTCGACACCGACGCGCTCCGGGCCGGCCTCACCGCCGTGCTCGCCCACCACCCCGGCCTGCGGCTCGAACTGGTCACCCGCGCCGAGGGGTTGCCGCTCCAGCGGGTCGGCGCCCGGACGGAGCCGCGGCTGCGCACCAGTGACCTGAGCGCCGAGGCCGACCCCGAGGCCGCGTTCCGCACCCTGTTGGCCGCCGAGGCCGAGGAGCCGCTGGACACCACCGACGCCCCGCTGCTGCGCTGGCACCTGGTCCGGATCGGCGACGACCACCACCGGCTGATCCACGTCGAGCACCACCTCGTCCACGACGGCCACTCGTTCGCGATCCTGCTCCGCGACCTCTTCACCGTCTACCGCGCCCATGTCCTCGGCGAGGCCGATGCCGTCAGCCTGCCCGCCGCACCCTCCTACGAGGAGCACGTGCACGCCGCCGAAGCCGTCCGGGACGCCGGTCGTGAGAGTGGACTCGCCTTCTGGAAGCAGGAGTTGGCGGACGCCCCGCTCGACCTCTCGCTGCCTGGCCTGGCCCGTCCCGGCGCCCGCCGCCGCCACCGCGGCGGCCAGCTGCGCCAGTCGATCGGCGCCGACCTCGCCGAGCGGCTGCGCGAGCGGGCCAAGACCGACGGCCACACCCCGTTCTCCACCCTGCTCACCCTCTTCGCCGAACTGCTGCGCCGGCACAGCGGCCACCAGGAACTGATGGTCGGCACCGCCGTCGGCAACCGGCCGCCCGGTTTCGAGGGCACCGTCGGGATGTTCGTCAACACCGTGCCGCTGCGCCTGCGGCTGGACCCGGCCGCGCCGGGCACCGAGGCGGTGGACGAGGTGACCGATGTGCTGTTCCGCGCGCTGCCCCACCAGGACGTGCCGGTGCAGGAGTTGACGCGCGCACTCGGCCGGCACACCAGCGGCGCCGACAACCCGCTGTTCAGCGTGATGTTCAGCGCGCACGACGCGCCGCTGCCCGATGTGCAGGCCCCCGGCCTGGAGGTCTCGCTCTACGAGGGCTTCAACACCGGCACCACCCGCTTCGACCTCGACCTCGTCCTGCTGCCCGACGACCGCCGGGTGGTCGGCGAGAAGCACGGCGCGGCCGGGATGACCCTGGTCTGGGACTACGACGCCGACCTGTTCGGCGAGAAGATCGCCACCCTGCTGTCCGAGCGGCTGCTCGACCTGCTGCGCGGCTATCTCGACGGCCCGGACGCCCTGCTCGCCGACCTCGCGGCGGCGCCCGCCACGGCCGGCGCCGACCTGGATGCCGACGCCTATGCCGATGCCGATGCCGAGGTGCTGCCCGAGCCGGCCGGCCTCGACCCGGCCGCCGTCCACGACCCCACCGAGCTCGCCCTGCTCGCCGGTTCCGAGCGGCTGAGCTACGGCGACCTCGACCGCCGGGTCGGCGAGCTGGTCGAGCGCCTGCGCGCCGCGGGGGTGACCCCCGGGCAGCCGGTCGCCACCGTGCTGCCGCGCGGCGTCGACAGCGTCGTCGCCCTGCTCGCCTGCCTGCGCCTCGGCGCGGTGTACGCGCCGCTCTCCGCCGAGGACCCGCAGGCCAGGCTGGCCCTGCTGCTGGAGCGGCTCGCCCCGGCCCTGGTGCTGGCCACCCGGCAGAGCGCCCTCGCCCTGCCCGCCGACACCACCCCGGCGCTGCTGGACGGCCCGGCCTTCCCCGCGGCCCGCCCGGCCGCCGTGCTCGACGGCGCCGCCTATGTGATCCACACCTCCGGTTCCACCGGTGTGCCAAAGCCGGTCCTGGTCGGCCGGACCGCGCTGGCCCGGTACCTGACCGCCGTGACCGCCCGCTACGGCCTGGGCCCGGCCGACCGGGTGCTGCTGTTCGCCCGGCCGTCCTTCGACGTGGCCCTGGAGGAGGTGCTGCCCTCGCTGGTGGCCGGCGCCGCCCTGGTACTGCCGCAGCGCGAGGTCCCGACCGGGCCCGAGCTGGTCGCCGTCCTGGCCGCCCGCGGCGTCACCGTCGCCAATCTGCCGACCAGTTACGCGCTCGCCGTCCGCGAGGACCTCCGCGAGGCGCTGGCGGACGGCCGCTGGGCGCCGCGCCTGCTCGTCCTCGGCGGCGAGCGGCTGCCGGCCCGGGCCCTGCGCGGGCTGACCGAGGGCACCGCCGTCACCGTCCTCAACGCCTACGGCGTCACCGAGGCCACCGTCACCTCCACCGTGCACGAGCTCACTGCGGCCGACCTGGCCCCGGTCGCCGCCGCCACCGAGGACACGGCCGCCGCCGACGCCGCCGACGGGATCGCCGCCGCCGACGCCGACGGGATCGACGACACCGCCGAGATCCCGCTCGGCACCGAACTCCCCGGCGTCCGGATGCACGTCCTGGACACCGGCGGCCAGCCGCTGCCGCCCGGCGCCGTCGGCGAACTCGCCGTCGGGGGAGTGGCCCTGGCCGAGGGCTACCTCGGCCTGCCGGCGGTCACCGAGGCCCGCTTCCCGGCCCTCCCGGCCCTCGGCGGCGAGCGCGTCTACCGCACCGGCGACCGGGGCTACCGCGACCTCGACGGACAGCTGCGCTTCCTCGGCCGCCAGGACAACCAGGTCAAGCTGCGCGGCTTCCGAATCGAGCTGGAGGAGATCGAGGCCGCCGCCTCCGCCGAACTCGGCGGCCGCTCCTGCGCCGTCCTGCTGCACCAGGACGACAGCGCCGGACCGCGCCTGCTCGGCTTCCTCGACGGCGGCCCGCAGCCCGACCAGGCCGCCCTGCACGCGGCCCTGGCCCGCCGACTGCCCGCCGGTCTGGTCCCGGCGAGCTGGACCGCGCTCGACGCCATGCCGCTGCTGCCCGGCGGCAAGCCGGACCGGACGGCCCTGGCCCGGCTGGCCGCCGAGGCACCGGTGGGAGCCCCGCCGGAGGCGGCCCCGTCGGCCTTCACCGACCCCGCCCAGCTGCTGATCGCCGAAGCCTGGCGGGAGGTGCTCGGCCACGACCGGTTCGCCCCGGACTCGCACTTCTTCGAGGTCGGCGGCCACTCGCTGCTCGCCGCCCGGCTCGCTGCCTGGCTGGAGCCGCGCCTCGGCAACCGGCCCCCGCTGCGCACCCTCTTCCAGCACCCCGTCCTGGCCGACCAGGCCCGCGCCCTCACCGGAGCCCAGCAGTGACCCTCACCGCCCCCGGCCCCGCCGCCCGCCCCGCCACCGGCACCGGCCTCTCCGCGCCCTCCGCCGTCCTGGAGGCCGAGCACCGCGAACTCGTGGCCGCCTTCGAGAGCTTCGTCCGCCGCGAACTCGAACCGCTCGCCGCCGAGTTGGCCGAGTCCGCCGAACAGCCGCCGGCCGACCTGCGGACCTACGTCCGCAAGCGCTCCGCCGCCCTCGGCTTCTACGCCGGCGACTACCCGGAGGAACTCGGCGGCTCCGGCATGCCGTTCACCGCCGTCGTCCTGCTCCACCACGCCGCCGGGCGCAGCGGCTGCCCGCTCGCCCCCTACGCGCTGGCCGGCTCCGACGGGCCCAGCCCGCTGCTGCGGCACGGCACCCCCGAGCAGATCGAGCGCCACCTGGTCCCGCTGGTCCGCGGCGAGCGCACCCGCTGCCTGGCGCTCACCGAACCCCAGGCCGGCTCCGACGCGTTCCGGCTCACCACCACCGCCGTCCGCGACGGCGACGGCTGGCTGCTGAACGGCCGCAAGACCTTCGTCAGCAACGCCGACCGCGCCGACCTCGCACTCGTGGTCGCCGCCACCGACCTCGGCGACGGCGCCGGCCCGACCGCCGGCGCCACCGCCTTCGTCCTCCCGATGGACCACCCCGGGCTGCGCATCGGCCAGCGCTACGAGGGCATGTCCGGGGAGCCGCTGTTCGAGCTGGTGCTCGACCGGCTGCACGCCCCGGCGGCCGCGGTGATCGGCGGCGAGGACGGCATCGGCGCCGCCACCGGGCTCGCCATGGACAGCCTCTCCCGGGGCCGGCTGGTGGTCGCCGCGATGTGCGACGGCATCGCCGAGTACGCGCTGCGGCTCGGTGTCGAGTACGCCCGCGAGCGGCAGGCCTTCGGGCAGCCGATCGGCGACTACCAGCACATCCAGGACCACCTGGTCCGCACCCGCGCCGAGGTCGAGGCCGCCAAGCTGCTCACCCTCGCCTGCGCCCGGCTCGTCGACGAGGGCACCGAGGCGCCCGAGAACGCCGCGCTCGCCAAGCTGACCTCCTCCGAGACCGCCGTCCGGGCCGTCGACCGCGCGCTCCAGGTGCACGGCGCCACGGGCTGGGTGCGCGGCCACCCGCTGGAGTACCTCTACCGCTACGTCCGGATGACCACCATCATCGAAGGGACCTCCGAGGTCCAGAAGGTGATCGTGGCCCGGGCCATGGGCCTGGGCTGACCCGTACCGACCATCCATCGACGTCCGGAGGACCCCGTCATGACCACCATCCAGGACCGGCCCCTGCCCGGCCTCCTGCCCGGCCTCTCCGTCGCCTACGGCCGCCCGCACCGCGACGGCGCCGTGCTCGACCTCTTCACCAGCTGGGCCCGCCGCACCCCGCACGCGCCCGCCCTGATCGACGGCGGGCTCACCCTGAGCTACGCCGAACTCGACCGTCTCGCCGACGGGATCGCCGGGCAGCTGGCCGGGCGGGTCCGCCCCGGCGACCTGGTCGGCCTCTGCCTCGACCACTCCGCCGCCCTGGTCGCCGCCACCCTGGCCGTCGCCCGGCTCGGCGCCGTCCACCTGCCGCTCGGCCCGCGCCCCGGCGAGCGCCGGCTCCGGGCCGTCGCCGAACAGCTGCGCCCCGCCTGCCTGATCGGGGAGCCGGCACTGCTGCCGCCCGCCCACCGGGACGGCCGGCACCACCCGGTCACCGCCCCCGGCGCGACCGGGATCGTGGCCGCCTTCGCCGAGGAGAGCGACGGCGCGGGCGCCGTCCGCGCCCCCAAGGGCACCCAGTACACCGTGCTCACCTCCGGCTCCACCGGCCTGCCGAAGGCCGTCGCCGTCGGCCAGACCGCGCTCGGCGCCCTGCTCACCTGGTACCGCGAACTGACCGGCCTCGGCCCGGGCGACCGGCACAGCCTGATCATCGGCGTCGCCTTCGACCCGCACCTGATGGAGCTGTGGGCCGGCCTCACCTCCGGCGCGGCGCTCTGCGTCGCCCCCGAGGCCGTCCGCTGGGACCCGGCCGCGCTCACCGACTGGTGGCGCACCGCCGGCATCACCGTCGGCGTGCTGCCCACCCCGCTCGCCGAGCCGGTCCTCGACCGGCCCTGGCCCGCCGACCTGCCGCTGCGCCACCTCACCGTCGGCGGCGACCGGCTGCGCCGCACCCCCGGCCCGGACGTCACCGCGACCGTCCACAACGCCTACGGCCCGGCCGAGGCGACCGTCACCACCACCGTGCACAGCATGGCTCCGGGCGCCGAGCACGGCACCGGGGCGCCGCCGATCGGCCGGCCCGTCCCCGGCGCGATCGTCCTGGTCGCCGACGAGAACGGCCGCCCGCTGCCGCGCGGCGAGGCCGGCGAACTGCGGATCGGCGGCCAGGGCCTGGCCATCGGCTACCTCGACGCGGAGCTGACCGCCGAGCGCTTCGTCTCCGCGCCCGACGACCTGGACGGCACCGACCGGGTCTACCGCACCGGCGACCGGGTGCTGATGCGCGCGGACGGGGTGCTGGAGTTCCTCGGCCGGCTGGACGACCAGGTCAAGGTCAGCGGCGTGCGGATCGAACCGGCCGAGGTCGAGGCCGCCCTGGAGCGCGACCCCCGGGTGCGGCGCGCCGCCGTGGTGGCCCGCCCGGCCCCGGTGGGCGGCGCCCAACTGCTCGCCTTCGCCCAGCCCGTGACCGAGGGCGCCCCGGTGGACGGCGCCGAACTGCTGGCCGCGGTGCGGTCCTGGCTGCCCGAGCAGGCGGTGCCGAGCGTCCTGCGGCTGGTCGACGGCTTCCCGCTGGACGCCAACGGCAAGATCGACCGGGCCGCGCTGCTCAAGGCGGAGGAGGCCGAGGCCCAGCAGGGCGCCGAGCGCTCCGCCGGCTCCGGGGCCGACGGGGCCGCCACGCCGACCGAGCGGACGGTGCTCCGGATCTGCGCCGGCCTGCTCGGCCGGACCGACCTCGACCCCTCGGACAACTTCCTGAACGCGGGCGGGACTTCGGTCACCGCCGCGCGGCTGCTCGCCGCCCTGGAGGAGGAGTTCGCGGTCCGGCTGCGGGCCCCGGTGCTGCTGCGCCAGCCCGATCTGCGCGCGGTGGCCCGGCTGGTCGACGAGCGCCGTCCGGACGCCGCCGCGGGCTGACCGGCCGCCCCCTCCCTCCCGCCCACCGTCGCACGGCGCCCCGGCCCACCGCCGGGGCGCCCGGAAGGCTGACCTCCGATGACTCCCTCCCGCTCCACCGCCGGTCCCGCCGCCGCTGCTCCGACCGCCGGTCCCGCCACCGTCCCGGCGCTGGTCGCCCGGCAGGCCGCCGAGCGCCCCGAGGCGCTCGCCGTCACCGACGGCACCACCGCCCTGACCTACCGCGAACTCGTCGCCAACGCACGGAGGTTGGCCGCCGAGCTGACCGCCCGCGGGGTCACCCCCGGCAGCGCCGTCGGCGTGCTCTGCGCCCGCGGCAGCCGGATCGCCGTCGCCCACCTCGCCGTCTGGTGGGCCGGCGGCCATGTGCTGCCGCTCGACCCGGCGTACCCGGCCGCGCGCCTCACCACGATGCTCGACGACGCCGCCGTCCGGCTCACCCTCGGCGACAAGGCGCTGCTCGCCGAACTCGACCTGACCGAGGACCGCTCGCTGGTGCTCACCGAGACCGGCCCCGCCGGGACCGGTGACGACGAGCACGGGCCCGGTCCGGTCGACCCCGACCCGGCCGCCACCGCCATCGTGTACTTCACCTCCGGCTCCACCGGGCGCCCCAAGGGCGTGCTGGTGCCGCACCACGCCGTCGCCGAGCTGGTCACCGCCGCCGACGGGGTCGTGCTGCGGCCCGGCGACCGGATGCTGGTCCGCACCTCCGCCGGCTTCGACCTCTCCACCCTGGAACTCTGGGGCCCGCTGGCCAACGGCGCCGCGCTCGCCGTGCCGACCGCCGAACGCCCCAGCGCGGAGGAACTCGCCCGCGACGTCGAGCGGTTCGGCGTCACCCACGCCGTGCTCGCCACCGCCCTGTTCCACCAGCTCGCCGCACACGGCTCACGGATCTTCGGCGTGCTGCGGCACGTTGTCGTCGGCGGCGAGGCGCTCGCGGCCGAGCACGCCGGCGCCGTGCTGCGGACCTACCCGTGGCTCGAACTGGTCAACGGCTACGGCCCGACCGAGGCCACCACCTTCGCCACCCTGCACCGCGTCCGGCCCGCCGACTGCGCGGGCCCGGTGCCGATCGGCCGCCCGTTCGGCGGCACCGGCGCCGCCGTCCTCGACCAGGACCGCAGGCCCGTCCCGGACGGCACCCGCGGCGAACTCTGGCTGACCGGACGGCTGGCGCTCGGCTACCTCGGCCGACCCGAGCTGACGGCCGAGCGGTTCGTCGAACTCCCCGGCCTGGGCCGGGCGTACGGCACCGGCGACCTGGTCTCCCGGCGGCCGGACGGCGCCCTGGACTTCCACGGCCGCCTGGACGACCAGGTGAAGGTGCGCGGCTACCGGATCGAGCCCGGCGAGGTCGAGCACGCGCTCTGCGGCCTGCCCGAGGTCGCCGAGGCAGCTGTGGTGGTGCGCCGCGCGGGGCGCGAGGACGCCGCGCTCACGGCCTTCGTGGTCGCCGCCGAGGGTGTCCGCCCGGTGCCCGAGTCGCTGCGCCGGCGGCTCGCCGAGCGCCTCCCGGCCCATCTGGTGCCGACCGCCTGGACGGTGCTGGACACCCTCCCGCTCACCGGCAGCGGCAAGGTCGACCGCCGGGCGCTGGCCGCCGAGGAGGAGCCGGCCGAGGCCGCCGCCGAGCCCGTCGCCGCGGACGCCGGGCCCGCCGCCGGACCCGCGGCCGGTCCCGCCCTCCTCGGGCCGATCGAGCAGGTCGTCGCGGCCGCCTGGTCGCGCGCCCTGGAGGTCGAAGTGACCACCCCCGAGGCGGAGTTCTTCGCCCTGGGCGGCCATTCGCTGCTCGCCATGTGGGTGGTCGACGACCTCCGCGAGGACCTGGGCGTCGAGCTGCCGCTCGGCGACTTCCTGAACCGCCCCACGGTGGCCGGCCAGGCCGCCCTGATCGAACGCGCCCTGCTCGCGGCCGATTCCGCCGAGCCCGCCGATTCCACCGAGCCCGCCGAGTCCGACCTCGTGACCGCCGGCGCCCACGCCCAGGAGTCCACCCGATGACCGCCCCGATCGACCAGGCCGAACTGCTCCGCCGGGCCCGGGGCCGCACCAGGACGCCCGCGCCCGGCACCCCGGCCGCCGGCCCGGTCCCGCGCGGCACCGCCCCCGGCCCGGCCCCGCTGTCCCACGCCCAGCAGCGGATGTGGCTGATGGACCGCCTCGGCCAGGGCGGCCCCCGCTACCACGTCCCGCTCGCCACCCGGCTGCGCGGCCCGCTGGACCGGGACGCCCTCGCCGCCGCCCTGACCGGTCTCACCGCCCGCCACCACATCCTGCGCACCCGCTACGGCCACCAGGACGACCGGCCGCACCAGGAACCGGCACCGCCCGCCCCGGTGCCGCTCCCGGTCCGGGACGCCACTCCCGAGGGCGCCGCCGCCCTGCTGCACGCCGAGGCGGCCCGCCCGTTCGACCTGGCCGCCGGTCCCGCCCTGCGCGCGCTGCTCCTGCGGCACGCCCCGGACGACCACACGCTGCTGCTGACGATCCATCACATCGCCGTCGACGGCGGCTCGCTGCCCGTCCTGGCCGAGGAACTCGGCGCCCTGTACGCGGCCGCCGCCGAGGGCCGCCCGGCCGACCTGCCCGAGCCGGAGCTCCAGTACGCCGACTACGCCCGCTGGGAACGCGCCCGCGACGACCGGCTCGCCGAGGCGGCCGCCGCCCGGGCCGCCCGACTCACCGGCGCAGGCCCGCTGCCGCTGCTGCGCCCCGTCGCGCCCGGCACCCCCGAGCGCCGCGCCGTCCTGCACAGCGCGCCGCTCACCGCCGACACCATGGACGGACTGCGCCGGCTCGGCGCCCGGCACGGCGCGACCGCGTTCACCGTCGTCCTGGCCGCCGCCTTCGCGGCCCTGCGCGCCGCCACCGGCGGCTCCGACCTGGTGCTCGGCTGCGCCGGCGGCCACCGCGCCCGGCCCGAACTGCGGCGGCTGATCGGCCTCCAGGTCAACACCCTGCCGGTCCGCGCCCGGCTGCCCGAGCCCGACGGCGACCCGGTCTTCACCGAGCTGCTGGCCGTCGTCCGCGCCGCCCTGCTGGACGCCCAGGAACACCACGAGGTGCCCTTCGACCTGGTCGTCGAACGCCTCGGCGCCGCCGCCCGGGGCGCCGACGGCACCCCGCTGCTCGCCGTCAGCTGTGACCTGGTCCACCCGGCCGAGCCGCTGACGCTGCCGGGCCTCACCGCCGAGGCGGTGGAGGTCGACCTCGGGCTCGCCAAGTTCGGCCTGACCCTGCTGGTCGAGGACGGCCCGAGGCCGCGCTGCCTGCTCCAGCACGACCCGGCCGCCCTGGACGCGGCCACCGCAGGCAGGCTGCACACCGTCTTCGCCGACCTGCTGACGGCCGTCGCCACCGACGCCGACCGCCCGCTGTCCGGCCTCCCCGGTGAGCGACTCGGCGAGCGGCCCGCCGACGAGCGCCTCCCCGGCGAGCGACTCGGTGAGCAGCTCCCCGGCGGGCACCACCCCGCCGTCGCCGCCCTGCTCGCCGACCCCCGGGTCACCGACGCCGCCCTGCACCTCAGCGAGCACGGCCCCGCCCTCGCCTACGCGACCGTCAGCGGCCCGGTCGCCCCCAGCGGCGCGGAGCTGCGGGCGGCGCTGCGCCGCCGGCTCGCGGAGCCCGGCGCGCTCCCGCTCGCCGTCACCCTGCTGGACCGCATCCCGCGCCGGGCCGACGGCGCGCTCGACCCCGGCCGGCTCCCCGGCGCGCCCACCGCCCACCTGGACACCGTGCGCGAGGTCTTCGCCGAGCTGCTCGGCACCCGGCCGCCGGCCGAGGGCGACTTCTTCGGCCTGGGCGGCCATTCCCTGGTGGCCGTGCAACTGGCGGAGCGGCTCCGCGCGCGCCTCGGCCTGCCGCTGACCGGCCTGGACGTGCTGGAGCGGCGGACCCCCCGCGCCCTGGCCGCCCTGCTGGCCGAACGCGCCGCCGAACGCGGCACCGCCGCCCGCCGCACCGCCTCCGGCACCAGGGCCGTCCCCGCCACCCGGGCCGGGACGGTGCTGCTCACCGGCGCCAGCGGCGGCGTCGGCGCCGCCCTGCTCCAGGAGCTCCTCGCCCAGGGCCGCCCCGTGCGCGCCCTGGTCCGCCCCGAGTCGGCCCACCTGGTGGCCGGGGCCGGGGTGGAGGTCGCCGAGGGGGACCTCGCCGACCGGGACAGCCTGCGCCGGGCCGTCGAGGGCGCGGAGACCGTGATCCACGCCGCCTGCACCTTCACCGAGCACGCCGTCGACCTCGCCGCCATGCGGACCCTGGTCGAGGGCTGGCGCGGCACCGGCGGGTTCGTCTTCGTCAGCAGCATCGACGCCTACGGCCGGCCGGAGCCCGGGGAGGTCCCCGAGGGCGGCCCCTCGGCCGGACCGCTCACCCCGTACGGGCAGGCCAAGCTCGACTGCGAGCGGATCCTGCTGGACGCCGCCCCGTCGGCGCTCGGCCCGGTCGCGGTGGTCCGCTCGCCGATCGTCTGGGGCCCGCACCGGCGGCTGCGCGACCAGCTCCGCTGGGGTGCCACCGGGGAGCTCTACCAGGCCGCGCTGGCCGGCCGCCCGATCCTGCTGCCGGAGCCCGCGGCCGGGTGGGCCGGGGCCAGCTGGGTGCACTCCGCCGCCCTGGCCCGGGCGGTGACGGCGAGCCTCGGCCACGCGCCCGGCCGGATCGTCAACGCCGTCACCGGCCATGTCTCCTGGGCCGAGTTCGCCGCCGAACTGGTCCGGCTGCTCAGCTCGTCGAGCACGGTCGGGCACGGTCCGGAGGCCGAGGCGGAGCTGCTGCGCCCCTGGTTCTACCGGGCCGACGCGCTCGCCGGGCCGCTGGCCCCGGAGCCCGGCGAGGACTGGCGTGCCGTGCTCGCCGCGATGACGGCGTTGCCCGCCGGAGCGCACTGACGCTCCGGCGGCGCAGACCGCCGGGAACGAGCGGACACCCCGGGGCCGAGGCCCGCGGGGTGTCCGCTCGTCGTGTCACCGGTCCGCGCTCAGCCGCGGCGCTCCCAGCGGTAGAACTCGCGCGCCATCGCGTCCTTCGGCCCCCGCCAGGTGGCCGGGTCGTACGCCTGGACGTACGTGGTCAGCGCGTCGCTGACGGCGCGGAACTCGGGGTGGCCGACCACCTGGGCGACGGCCGGTCCGGGTGGCCGGTCCGCCTCGATGAGGTGCAGGTACACGTCGCCGAACTGGAACAGGCTGCGCCCGGTGACGCCGATCAGGTGGGGGAGTTCACCCCGGTTGTCGGAGTCGGCGAAGACCTCGGCGATGCCGGTGGCGGCGTCGGGCTTCATCCGGGCGACGATCAGGGCGCGGTGGATCCGTGCGGTCGGGTTCTCGGTCGCGGGGGAGGTCATGGCTCAGAGCTCCGCGGCCTTCTTCTCGACCTTCTCGCGGATCAGCTGCAGCTGGATCCGGGAGTTGCGGTTGATGTGGTTGACCATGCCGTCGTCGTCGACGGGCGCGGTGGGCTTCATCGCGAAGTCCTGCACCCAGCGCATCCGGGTGCCGGAGGGCACCTCCGAGTACTCCCAGTGGATGTCCATGTACTCGAACGGGCCGGGTTCGACCCGCCGGGCCCGCACCGCGAGCGAGGGGCGGTCGGTGGTGCGCTCGGAGACCCAGCTCCAGATCTTGCCGTCGTCGTCCGGGTGCATGGTCAGCCGGAAGGTGACCCGGTCGCCGTCGCGCTCCAGCACCTCGACGGAGGCGTACTCGCTGAACAGCTGCGGCCAGTTCTCCAGGTCGTTGGTGATCTCCCAGACCAGGTCGAGCGGGGCCGCGATGACGATCTCGTTGTCCGTGTGTCCGGGCATCTCAGGCACCCGCCTTCGCGGTCACGGCGGAGTTCACCAGGGCCAGGAACTCGGCCGGGGTCTTGGCCGACTCCGCGCCGTTGGTGACCTTGACTCCGTGCCGGTTCTCCAGCTCGCCGACCACGCCGAGCAGGCCGAGGGAGTCCACGCCGAACTCGTCGAAATCGGCGCCGGGACGCTCCAGTTCGACCGGGTCGATCTCGACGCCGGCCCGGGCCCGGATGAGTTCCGCGAGTTCGGGATAGTTGAGGGTGTTGCTCACGGGGGTGTCCCTTCGTAGCGAGCGAGTGGTTGAGCGGTGGAGCGTGGGGCGGTGCGGGGCGGGCCGTGGGCGGGCGGACCGGCGGCGGGGTCAGTCCGGTTCGCCGCGCCGCAGCACCAGCGCCGAGTTGGAGCCCATCAGCCCGCGGCTGAGCACCAGGGCGGTGCGCAGTTCGGCCGGGCGGGCGCGGCCGGTCACCAGGGCCAGGTCGTGGGCGACCTCGGTGACATTCGGGGTGGGCGGCAGTACGCCGTCCTCCATGGCGAGCACGGCGGCGACCGTGTCCAGCGGCGGTGCGCCGCAGTAGGCCCGCCCGGTACCGGACTTGGGGGCGGTGACCGGGACCCGCTCGGCGTACGGGCCGAGCGCGTCCGCCAGCGCGAGCGCCTCGGCGCGGTCCGCGGCCGGGATGCCGAGGGCGTCGGCGAAGACCACGTCCACCTCCTCCGGCGAGATCCGGGCCCGGTCGAGGGCGATCCGGATCGCGGCCGCCAGGCCCTCGCGGGACTCCGCCCAGCGGGAGGCGCCGGTGAAGGTGGCGCCGTGCCCGGCGACGTACGCCCGGACCGCGGCCCCGCGGCGGCGGGCGGTGGCCTCGTCCTCCAGCAGCAGCATCGCGCCGCCCTCGGCGGGGGCGAAGCCGGCAGCGTCGGGGGAGAACGGCAGGTAGGCCCGGTCGGGCCGGTCGACCAGGCTCAGTTCGGGGTAGCCGAGCTGGCAGACCATCGAGTACGGCGCGAGCGGGGCCTCGGCGGCGCCGACCACCACCGCGTCGGTGCCGTGCGCGACGGACCGGGCGGCGTGGGCGATCGCGTCCAGTCCGCCGGCCTCGTCGCTGGCCACCACCCCGCACGGGCCCTTGTAGCCGCCGCGGATCGACACCTGGCCGGTACTGGCCGCGTAGAACCAGGCGATGGACTGGTAGGGGCCGACGAACTGTGGTCCCTTGCCCCACAGTTGCTGGAGCTCGCCCTGGCCGAACTCGCCGCCGCCGGAGCCGGCCGCGGTCACCACGCCGACCGCGTAGGGGTGTTCGGGATCGGCGACGAATCCGGCGTCCGCCACCGCCTGGTCGGCGGCGGCCATCGCGTAGTGCGTGAACCGGTCGGTCTGCACCAGGTAGCGGCTGTCGATGACGGCCTGCGGGTCGAAGTCCCGCACCTGGCCCGCGATGCGCAGCGGGAGGTCCGCACAGCCCTCACGGGATATCCGGTCGAGGACGCTCACGCCCTGCCGGGTGGCCTTCCAGAAGGCATCGGCTCCGACGCCGTTCGGTGCCACCACACCCAGGCCGGTGATCACCGCCCGGCGTTCCTGTTGACGTGACGTCATGGATCTCACCCCGTTCTCGTGAGCACGACGGCGGACTGGAATCCGCCGAAGCCGCTGCCGACCGAGAGGATGTGGCGCAGCGGGGTCTCCCGGGCGGTGCGCGGCACGTAGTCCAGGTCGCACTCCGGGTCGGGTGTCTCGTAGTTGGCGGTCGGCGGCACCACACCGCGGTCCAGCGCGAGGGTGCAGGCGACCACCTCGATCGCGCCGATCGCGCCGAGCGAGTGCCCGACCATCGACTTGATCGAGCTCATCGGCGTCCGGTAGGCGTGCTCGCCGAGCGAGCGCTTCACGGCCGCCGTCTCGTGCCGGTCGTTCTGCTTGGTGCCCGAGCCGTGCGCGTTGACGTAGTCGACGTCGGTGCGGTCGACCCGGGCGTGGGCGAGCGCCTGGTCGATCGCCCGGGACATCTCCAGCCCCTCCTGGGTGAGGCCGGTCATGTGGTAGGCGTTGCCGAAGGTGGCGAAGCCCCCGATCTCGCCGTAGATCCGGGCGCCGCGCCGCCGGGCGTGCTCCAGTTCTTCCAGCACGAGGACGGCGCCGCCCTCGCCGAGCACGAAGCCGTCCCGGTGGGCGTCGAACGGCCGGGAGGCGTGTGCCGGGTCGTCGTTGCGTTCGCTGGTGGCCTTGATGGCGTCGAAGCAGGCGACGGTGATCGGCGAGATCGGCGAGTCCGAGGCCCCGGTGATGCAGATGTCGGCCCGGCCGTCCTCGACCGTCTGGAAGGCGTAGCCGATGGCGTCCAGGCCGGAGGTGCAGCCGGTGGAGACCGTCTGCACCGGTCCGTGGGCGCCGGTCCGCTCGGCGACCGCCGAGGCGAGCGTGCTGGGCGCGAAGGCCCGGTGCAGCTGCGGTTCGGCCAGCCGGTGGTCGACGTCCCAGCGGGCGCCGCCGGCGCTGACCAGGGCGTAGTCGTGCTCCAGCCGCGTGGTGCCGCCGACGGCGGTGCCGAGCGAGACGCCGATCCGCCACGGGTCCTCGGCGGCCAGGTCGAGTCCGGCGTCGCTGATCGCCTCGTCCGCCGCCACCATCGCGAACTGGACGTAGCGGTCGGCCCGTTGGACGTCGTCCGGGCCGAGCCCGTGGGCCGCCGGGTCGAAGTCGCACTCGGCGGCGATCCGGGAGCGGAACCCGGCGGGGTCGAAGAGGGTGATGCCGCGGGTCGCCGTCCGCCCGGAGGTGAGGAGGTCCCAGAACGCCGGGACCCCGACCCCACCGGGCGCGACCACGCCGATTCCGGTGACGGCGACCCGTCGCCGACTCATGAAGCCACCTTGGCGTGTTCCGGCGGCCCGGCGTTGACCGCCGCCCCGGTCTCCTCGGTGTCCACGTGGCCGAGTTCGGGGCGCGGTGCCAGCGGGCCGAGGTGGAAGACCATCTTGGCCACGGTGTCGCCGACGTTGCGGAACCGGTGGCGCATGTCGATCGGGATCATCAGCCCCTGTTCGGGCTTGAGGATCCGGGTCTCGCCGTCCAGGTCCACCTCCAGGTCGCCGGTGACGACGAAGACGAACTCCTCGGAGTACGGGTGGTAGTGCTCGCCGATCCGCTCGCCGGGCTGCACGATGGCCAGCCCCATGAACCCGCTGGTGGCGCCGCAGGTGGCCGGGGTGAGCATGGCGCGCAGGTCGCCGCCGCGCCGGCGGTTCTCCGGGGCCTCGGAGACGTTCACGATCCGTGGGTACTGCGTGGACATGGTTTCTTCCTTCTTGCCGGGTGTGCTACCGGGTGGGCTGCCTGTTCTGCCGTGTTCTGCCGAGTGCTGCGTGAGCTGACGTAGCGTCAGGCGTCCTGCGAGGTGCGGTCGGTGACCGGGTTCATGGCGCGCGCGGCGAGGAAGGCGCGCAGTCCGGCGTCGGTCCGCAGGTCGGCCTCGGGGCCGAGTTCGAGAAGTCGGCCCAGGACGGCGGCCTCGCGCTCGCCGGCGATGCCGAGCGCCGCCGCCGGGTCCGCCTCCGGCGGCACCCGCAGGTCCACCAGCCGGACCACGACGTCGTCCCGGTGGAACACGGTGCTGGTCGCGACCGGGCCGGTCGGGTCGACGGTGGCGAGCTCGTCGTACTCGGCGAGGAGGTCGGTGACCGCCTGGCCGTTGCCGGGCTTCACCGGGTACAGCACGGCGTGCCGGTGCGGCCGTCCGGCGGCGGGGGTGCCGGCCACGGCCTGGTTCGCGGCGGGCAGCGCGGCCCGGGCGAAGAAGGCGCGCGCCGCCTGCGGGTCGCCCAGCTGGCGGGCCTCCTCCAGGTGCGGGTTGATCGCCTCCTCGACGGCCCGCACCTCGGGCTGCATGGCGACGTGCCGCAGCGCGTCGCCGAGGCTGCCGATCACCTCGACCGCGCGGACGACGCGGTTGCCGTGCATGAACAGCGAGGTGCGGCGCAGCCGGGTGGTCGCGTCGACCTCGGCCCGGGGGGAGGCGTAGCCGGACAGGATCCGGGCCACCTCGGGCTCGCTGCCGGGCTTCACGGTGAAGGTGAGCGCGTGCCGGACCACGCCGTCAGGGCCGGGGTCGGCCTTGGGCGGGCCGACCTGCCCGGACGGGGCGGTGCGCGGCAGACCGGCCGGCACCTCGTCCGGGGCCCGGGTGCCGGTGGCGCCGGCGGCCGAGGTCTCGCGGAGGATCGTGTAGCGCATCGAGCGGAAGGTGTCGCTGACGCAGCCGTGCATCGGCTTGACCATCTCGCGGTGGGCCGGGCTGTCCACCCACTCCAGGAAGGTCTCCTGGTCCTCCCACTCACTGGTGATGAGCCACTGCCGGGGGTCGTTGATGGACTGGCAGAGCTGGTCGCTGACGTGGCCGGGCACGGTGGCGACCTGGTGGCGGAGCTGCTCGTAGACGTCCATGAAGCGCTGCTGGGCGCCGTCCTGGATCTCCAGCATCAGCACTACTCGCAGCCGGGTGTCGGAGGCGGAGTGCTGCCGCGCGGGCGGTTCGGACAGAGTCGTCATGGTCCACTTTCTGCTTCGGGCCGCACGCGTCGGGGGCCGCGTGCGGCGGCTCCGGTGCCGGAGCGCTGGGCGGTCTCCGGCGGGGAGGGGTGCTGAGGTGGCGTCGGCCACCAGGTCTGAGGTCGATCGTGCGCGGTGCTCCCGGGTGGCGCGAGCCATGCGGGCCATCCGAGCGATGAAGCGCCAGAACGGCCCCGCCGCGGGGGACGGTAGGACCGGGCCGCCGTGTCCGCGGGCCCCTCCGAGGGTCGCGCCGAGCCCCGCATTCGGCCCCGAACTCCCGTACAGGCTGGAGCAATTGATGAATCCGAAGGTGGACGACCGGGTACCGGTCCTGATCGTCGGCGGCTCGTTGGTCGGGCTGTCGGCCGCACTCTTCCTGGGCCGACTGGGTGTCAGGCACCTGCTGGTCGAGAAGCACGCCGACACCTCGCGTCACCCGCGTGGCCGAGGCAACAACGTCCGGACGATGGAGCTGTACCGGGTGGCCGGCATCGAGGCGGCGATCCGCGAGGCGGCGTCCGTGCTGGCCCCGAACCACGGCATCCTGCAGGCCCCCTCGCTGACCGGCGAGGAGCAGGAGTGGCTGTTCCGCGAGATCGACCCGGGCGGGCGGCTGGCCCGCTTCAGCCCCAGCTCCTGGTGCCTGTGCAGCCAGAACGACCTGGAGCCGGTGCTGCGCCACGCCGCCCGGGACCTGGGCGCGGACATCCGCTTCGGCACCGAGCTGCTCTCCTTCGAGCAGGACGCCGAGGGGGTGACGGCGCTGCTGCGCAGCCGGGAGACCGGGGAGGAGCGGACCGTCCGGGCGCAGTACCTGGTCGCGGCGGACGGCCCGCGCAGCCCGGCCCGCACCGAGCTGGGCATCGGCCAGACCGGCAAGGGCGAGCTGTTCCACAACGTCAGCATCACCTTCCGGGCGAAGCGGCTGGCCGAGGTGGTCGGCGACCGCCACTTCATCGCCTGCTACCTGACGAACCCCGAGGCGGACGGCGCCCTCCTGCCGGTCGACAACCGGGAGGAGTGGGTGTTCCACGCGCCGTGGCACCCGGAGCACGGCGAGCCGCTGGAGGCGTTCACCGACGAGCGCTGCGCCCGGCACATCCGGGCCGCCGTCGGGATGCCGGAGCTCGACGTGGAGGTGACCGGCAGGGCGCCGTGGCACGCGGCCGAGCGGGTGGCCGAGAGCTACTCCTCCGGGCGGGTGTTCCTGGCCGGGGACTCGGCGCACGAGATGTCCCCGACCGGGGCGTTCGGCTCGAACACCGGCATCCAGGACGCGCACAACCTGGCCTGGAAGCTCGCCGCGGTGCTCTGCGGCTGGGCCGGTCCCGGCCTGCTGGACACCTACGGGCAGGAGCGCCGCCCGGTGGCGCGGGTGACCAGTGAGCGGGCCTCGGCCCGTTCCGCCGAGCACAGCCACCCGGGCTACGCGGTGGTGCCGGGTGTCGGCCGGCAGGCCGGGGTGCTGGCGGTGGCGCTCGGATACCGCTACCCGCAGGGCGCGGTGACCGGCACCGACCCGCGGGGCCCGGTGGTCCCGGAGGCCTTCGAGTCGGCGGGCGAACCGGGCAGCCGGGCGCCGCACCAGTGGGTGCGGCGGGCCGGGGTCCGGCTCTCCACCCTCGACCTGTACGAGCAGACCATGGTGCTGCTGACCGGTTCGGCGGGAACCGCCTGGCAGGAGGGCGCCCGCCGGGCGGCGGACCGGCTGGCCGTGCCGCTGGAGGCGTTCCGGATCGGCGCGGACGGCGAGGACGACCTGGCACCCGAGCCGGGCGAGGACTTCGCCGCCCTGCACGGCATCGGCCCCGACGGCGCCCTGCTCGTCCGCCCGGACGGCTTCGTGGCCTGGCGCTCCGAGGGCCCCGCCGAGGACCCGGACGGGGTGGTCGAGCGGGCCCTGCGCGAGGTGCTCTCGCTGTAGTCGGGCCGGGACAGCGGAACGGGCCCGCCGGTGCGTACCGGCGGGCCCGTGCTGCGGAGCGGCGGGGGTCAGTGGCCGCCCGCGTCGACCACCTCGACGTCCTCGATGTTCTGCTCGATGACCTCGGCGGGCAGGGCGACCCGGATCGCCCAGTAGTAGATCGCCAGCGAGAACACGGCGACCGCGGCCATGTCCCACCACATCGGGATCCGGCCGGTGCCTTCGCCGAAGCCGCCCTGCCAGGAGACCAGGCCGAGGCCGAGCAGGTAGACCGGCAGCCACTGGGCGGCCCGCAGGTCCAGACGGGGGGCGTTCGGCAGGCCCTTGCGGGTGGCGTAGGCGGCGTAGCTGCCGAGCAGGACGTAGCCGACCACGATGGCGATGCCCAGGCGGGAGAGGGTGTGCCAGCCGGACCAGTAGATGATCAGGCTGGAGACCACGAAGGAGGCCGGGGCGATGACCGCGCCGCCGGGCAGGCGGTACGAGCGCTCGCGGTGCGGCAGCCGGCGGCGCAGCGCGCCGAAGGCCAGCGGGGCGCCGGCGTACATCAGCACGCTGGCGGAGACGATGAAGCCGACCAGCTCCTGCCAGCTCGGGAAGGGCAGGAAGCAGATGACACCGGTGACGAACGACATGACCAGGCCGAACCACGGGGTGCCGCGCTTGTCGACGCGCTCGAAGAGCTGCGGCGCGTAGCCGTTCTTGCTCAGGCCGTACGCGATGCGCGAGGTCGAGGTGGTGTAGATGAGGCCGGTGCCGCCGGGGGAGACGATGGCGTCGAAGTACAGCACCCAGGCCAGCCAGCCCAGGCCGACCACGGTGGCGAGGCCGGCGAACGGGCCGTCGATGCCGGGGAAGTCCAGCTTGTCCCAGCCGTTGGCGAAGGAGGCGGCGGGCAGCGCGGCGATGAAGACGACCTGCAGCAGGACGTAGATCACGGTGCCGATGGCGACCGAGCCGAGCACCGCGCGCGGGATGTCGCGCTTGGGGTTCTTGCTCTCGCCGGCCAGCTGGATCGCCTGCTCGAAGCCCAGCAGGGCGAAGATGATGCCGCTGGCGCTGACCGCGGTGAGCACGCCCTTGACGCCGAACGGGGCGAAGCCGTGGGAACTGAAGTTGGAGCCGTGGAAGTTGGTCACGGCGAGCACGAAGATCGCGAACAGCGGGACGAAGATCTTCAGCCAGGTGGTGGCGCTGTTGGTGCGGGCGAGCACCCGGACGCCGAGGAAGTTGACCGCGACGAACAGGCCCATCAGCAGGACGGCGACCACGAAGCCGCTGGCGGTGAGGGTGCCGTTGTCGTTGAGGAGGCTCTTCGCGAACTCCCAGTGCCCCGCGTAGCCGATCATCGCCTCGACCTCGATCGGGGCGACGGTGGCGGCCTGGAGCCAGGAGAACCAGCCGAACGACATGCCCGCCAGGCCGCCGAAGGCGTAGTGCGGGTAGCGCGCCGTGCCGCCGGCGACCGGGAACATGCCGCCGAGCTCGGCGTGCACGAAGGCCAGCAGGACGATCGCGACCGCGCCGATGCCCCAGGCGACGATCGCCGCCGGGCCGGCGACGACCACGGCGTTCTTGGCTCCGTAGAGCCAACCCGAGCCGATGATCGATCCGACCGAGGCCCACATGAGGCCGATCAGGCCGACCTCGCGCCGGAGCGACCGGTGGGTGGTGGTGCCGGTGGTGCCGGTGCTCGATCCGGGCGGGGAGAGCTGGTTGAGGGAGGCCATTCGCAATCTCTCTGTGCTGTGGGGGCTCCGGCGGTGCGGAGCGCGGAGAGTTGCCACACAGTAGGCGTATTCATAGACCTCTGCACAGATTTCATTACTGAATGTTTACCTACTTCGCGGGATATTCCCGCAGGTAGGAGGCCATGTGTTCATGTGCCCGTTACGTGACTCGCGGGTAGTTCCGCTATTTGAGCGCGAATTGAGCCTCGGTCCGTAGTCGTGCAATATGGAGGGCATCCCGATTTATAGAAATCGGCTGGAGTGCATAGAAATACCGCTACGACGACTCCACTGACCCGGCCAAGCTCACCTCGGTGCCGGTCTTCTCCAGCGTGGTGGCCGTGCTCCTGGTCGTGCTCAGCCTCGGCCTGTTCGTGCTCTACGTGCAGTCCACCATGCGGCTGCTGCGCGTCCCGCACGTGATCGACCGGGTGGCCAACGAGTCGATGACCGTCCTGCTCCAGTACCGGCTGATGCCGGCCGGACCCGCGCCGCCGCCCGCGCCCGCCGACGCGTACACCCTGCTCCACGAGGGGCGCTCCGGCGTGCTGCGGGACGTGAACATCGGGCGGCTGCTGCGGATCGCCCGCAAGCACGACGCGGTGCTGCACCTGGTGCCGAGGATCGGCGACTTCATCGCCCCCGGGACCCCGATCGTCCGGGTGGCCGGCGAGCGCCCGCCGCGCTCGCGGCGGATCGCCCAGGCGCTCAACGTCGGCGTCGACCGCACCATGCACCAGGACCTGAGCTTCGGCTTCCGCCAGCTCGTGGACATCGCGATCCGCGCGCTCTCGCCCGCCGTCAACGACCCGACCACCGCCGTGCAGGCCGTCGACCGGATCCACCAACTGCTCGCGATGCTCCTCAACGAGAGCTTCGGCGACCTCTGCCACCGCGACCGGCACGGTGCGGTCCGGCTGGTCGAACCGGTGCCGGGCTGGTCGAGCATCGTCGACCTCGCCTTCACCGAGATCCGCCTCTGCGGCGCGGGCCACCCCCAGGTGACCCGCCGCCTGACCGCCGCGCTGGACGACCTGCTGCGCATCGCCCCGGACCGGCGCCGGCCCGAACTCCTGGAGCAGCAGGTCCTGTTGGTCCGCGCGGTGACCCAGGAGCAGGGCGACCCCGAGGTCCGGGCCTTCGCCCTGCGCCCGGACCGCCAGGGCATCGGCTGACCGGCCCCCGGGAGCGCCGTGGCCCGGGGGCCCGGGTGCACCGACCCGGGCCCCCGGGGGTCCTGGGGCGGGTCCGAAGACACGCCCTCAGGGCACCGGCCGCAGGGTCGGCCGGGCCGGGACGAGGGCGCGGAGCACCAGATCGACGTGGACATGGGCCGCACCGGCCCGGAGCAGCGCGGCCGAGACGGCGCGCAGCTCCTCGGGTCCCGTGCAGGCGAGCCGGAGTTCCAGGTCGGCACCGCCGGCCAGCGCCAACCCGCTCTGCACCGCCGGGAGTTCGGCGACCAGCCGGTCGAAGTCGAGCGGGACGGGGCCGAAGCTCACCCGGGCGAGGGCCTGGAGCGGCCGGGCCGGCTCGGGCCGGGGCGCCTCGGGGACCAGATGGAGTGCGCTCACCGGCGCTGCAGCTGCGCACCGGACCGGGTGGTGGGGCGCCCGGGCGTCGGGCGGGTGGCGCCGTCGGCGGACGGATCGCCAGGAGTCGGTGCGACGGCCGGGGTGACGACCGGTGCGGCGACCAGTCGCGGGTCCAGGACGAGCTCGTCGACACCGAGCGGCGCGGTGAGCGCCCGCAGGGCCGGTTCGCCGAGTTCGACGGCGGCCTGCTCCGGGCCGAGCAGCTCGGCGAGCGCGCCCGCGGAGCTGAAGCCGACGGCGCAGCGGCGCCCGTCACGCAGGCGGAAGAGGCGGAGGGAGGTGGTCCGTCGGGTGACGGTGACCGGGACGTGCCAGACGACGACGCGGGCCATGCGGGTGCTCCCGAGTGGTGGAGAGGGGCCTGCCGGAACTGCACCTCCGACGCTAGGACCGTGGTGGTCGGACGGAGAACCTTCCTGACGCAGCGTTGACCGAATGCAGCGCCGCGTTGACGAAGTCCTGACGGTCGGCTGCACCGCTCACCGGACGCCCTTCCCTATCCTTCCCTATCGCACCCTGTGTCATGGTAGTTTGCGTAACGAAGCGACAAGGCGAAGGAGGCGGCCGGTGCCGGAGCACCCCCCGGAGTACTTCTCGGTCGAGCAGGTTGCCGAACTGCTCGGACTGCACGTCCGGACGGTCCGCGGCTACGTCCGCGACGGCCGGCTGCGGGCCACCAGGATCGGCAAGCAGTACCGGATCGCCCGCCGCGACTTCGAGTCCTTCGCCGGCGGCCCCGGTTCCGACGGCTCCGACGGCCCTGGCGGCCCCGACGCCGCCCCCGGGTCCGAGGCCCCGCCGCCGGCACCCCCGGGTCCGCTGCACGCCGAGGCGTCCGTCGTGGTGCAGATCGACGCCATCGGCCTCCGGGAGGCCGCGCGGCTGTCGAACACCCTGCTCGCGGCGGTCTCCGGCCCGCGCGGCGGCGGTGTGCCGCTGCGGATCGAGACGCTGCACAACGAGGAGCGCTCGACCCTCAAGGTGATCGTCCTCGGCGCCCCGGCCGACACCGCCGAGCTGCTGCTCCTCATCCACACCCTGACCACGGAG
>NZ_LGDO01000055.1:0-23809 GCF_001279805.1 Streptomyces sp. XY431 | reverse complement strand
GGTGGGGCCAGGCGGGAGGCGAGGCGGGCGTAGCCGGGGAGGTTGGGGGGTTTGGGGGAGGGGGGGGGGCTGGGGCCGTTCTCGAGGCAGGCGGTCTGGGTGAACCAGTTCTCGGCGTCGCGCAGTTCGCCGCGGCGCAGGTGGTGGAGGTACATGCAGTAGGCGGCGAGGTGGCTGCCGGCGCCGGCGGCGAACTGCCACCACCAGGTGGCAGAGTGGTGCCGGTCGGCGAGGTCGAGGAGGCAGCCGAAGATCAGGGCGCCGTTGGGCTCCCAGTCCTTGGCGAGGGTCTCGATCTCTTCCCAGGCGCCGGGTTCGTTGATGACGACGGTGGCCAGGGTTCTCAGGTCACGGCCGGCGTCGGCGTGGATGTCCGCCGATCCCTGGAACGGCAGCGGCAGTGGGGCGAGGCCGGCGTGGGTGCGTCCGGCCTGGCGGGCGGCCAGGCCTTCGGCGAGGTGCTGGGAGCCGGCGTCGAGGTCGTAGCGGGGGCGGTCGGCGGGCAGGGGGCCTGCGGCGTCAAGCAGGCGGTCGACGTCGGGGAAGCGAGGGCCGTCCTGGGGTGGTGTCACAGTCACTCCTGGTCTTTCTTGGTACTGCTGGGACGGAGGAGGCGGCGGGATCTGAGCCGGGCCTCCAGCTTGTTGCGGGCCTGCGTGGTCAAGGACTTCACCGTGCCCTCGTCGGTGCCCATGGCCTGGGCCGTGGCCGCCACCTTGAGGCCGACCACGAAGCGGAGGACGATCACGTCGAACTTCGCCGCCGGGAGTTCCTTGATGGCGCCGCCGAGCGCCATGCCCGCCTCCAGTCCGTCGATGTTGGTGGTGATGGCGTCCAGATCGTCCAGGAAGGGCTCCCATTCCAGGCGCAGCGCCACGGAGAACGCGATGCGCTCGTCCAGGCGGTCCAGGTGCTCGCGGGTGACTTCGACGAGGTGGCGCAGCGCGGCCCAGGCGGTGCGGGCGGGTTGGGGGTGGGCCAGGACGCGGTCCCAGCAGTCGCCGAGGTCGATGAAGGCCTGGGTGACGATCTTCTGGGCGAGGTCGGCGTCGCCGAGGCAGGCGTAGGCGTAGTCGAAGTACGCGTCGGCGTGGATGCGCTGGAACGCCTGCAGGGTTATGGGCAGTTCCACGGGCGCGGTGCCGGCGGTGTCGGCCGTGTCGGCGAAGGGCGGCTCGCTCACGACGCCTCCCCGACAGGGTCCGGGACACTGCCGCGCGACCGGGGGAAGCGGCCGAGGCGGGGCAGGGCGGGTGCGGCGGCCGAGGCAACGGGCCGGGGTGGGACGGGGGGATGGATGCACATGGCTTCGGGAGTCCTTCTCGGTCGGGCAGGGAACGGCACATGATCACGCTCTGCTGGGGGACATGAGCGCTCTGTGCCGATAGGGGCATCCAATCCCTCGAACGGAGCAAAGGTTCACGGCCTGAAGGTAAAGACTTACGGAACGCAACATTCCGACGTTTGGGAGTTCGGATTCGAACCCGACCCGCAAAACGTCCATCGCGATCCGCGCCCACTTCGTCCAGCGGCCTCGCCGCCCGTTCAACTCCTGGACGCAAGGCCGCTCGTCAGTCGGCCCATTCGAACAGGCCTCGAGGAGCCCCGGCTCAGGGTCTCCACCAGACACCCGTCAATGACCGCACTGCCGCCCGGGCCGACCGCCCGTAAAGTCCAAAACGATGACCCAGTCCGACTTCGACCCAATCGCCGCCGAGCTCTACACCCTCGCCCCCGGCGACTTCACCGCAGCCCGCAACCGCCACGCCGACCGGCTGAAGAAGACCGACCGCCCACTCGCCGACCGCATCCGCGCGCTGCGCCGCCCCACCCAGGCCGCCTGGGCCGCCAACCTCCTCGCCCACCAGCACCCGGACCTCCTCGCCCAAGTCCTCGACCTCGGCCAGGACCTGCGGGCCGCCCAGCAGCAGCTCGCCGGCGACCGACTCCGTGCGCTCGGCGAGCAGCGTCGTCGGCTGGTGAGCGAGCTGGTCGCCGAGGCGCGACGGGCGGCCGGGCGGGCCGGGCATCCGCTGGGTGCGGAGGCCGTCGTGGGGCTGGAGCGGACGCTGGGCGCGGCGCTCGCCGATCCCGGATCGGCCCAGGTGCTCGTGGCAGGGCGCCTAAGCACCGCGTTGGAGCCGGTGCTGTGGCCTGGCACAGCCCCCGGCGGCCCGGAGGACGAAGCGCCCACGGCCGGCGACGGGACCGGGAGCGCGGCAGCGGCCGGGGCACCGCCCTCGGCGGCAGCGAGCAAGGCCGGACCGGCGGCGGGTGCCGGCTCGAGGTCCTCGTCTCGGGCGGCCGGAGCGGGCGGTCCGAGGAACCGGGCCGAGGCCGACCAGCGACGGCGAATGCACGAGCAGGACGTCGAACGGGCGCGGGAGGAGACGGCCGCGGCCGCGGCGGCGGAGCGGGATGCGGTCGGCCGCCGGGAGGCCGCCACGCTCGCACTCGGGGGCGCCGAGGACGCCCACCGGCAGGCCCGCGCCGCTGCCGATCGGGCGCGGGAGTCGCTCGAGCGGGCCCAGGATGCGCTCGCCGAAGCGCAGCGGCGCGAGGCTCGGGCGCGGAAGGAGGCCGCCTCGGCAGAGGAGCGGGTGCGGGCCACCCGAGAAGAGGCTCGGGCGGCTGAGGGCGCGGCCGCCCAGGCCCGCGCGGCAGCTTCGGTCGCCGCCGGGCGGTTACGCGCGCTCGAGTCCAACGGCCGCCCGCAGCGGTGAAGGTGCGGCCGGAGCGGGCAGAAGGCGTTCGAGTGGGGTTTGGGCACGCTGCCGGTGGCGCAGGCGTCCGGTAGGGCGCCGCCGCTGCCTCCGAGCGGGGCCGTGCAGGGCGGCGACGCCCGTCGGCCCAGCTCCGCGTGCGCGGCACCATCCCGGCGGCGACCCTGGCGGTGAGCCGTCCCCCGCGGCCGGGAAGCGGCCGGCGCGGTGCGAGTGAAGGAGTCCGCGATGGCCCGACCCATGTGGACCGGCGTGCTGACTTTCGGCCTGGTCACCGTGCCGGTCGCCCTGTACACCGCGACCTCCAGCCACGACGTGCGCTTCCATCAACTGCAGCGCGGCACCTCCGACCGGGTCCGCAACAAGCGCGTCAACGAGCGCACCGGACGCGAGGTCGAGTTCTCGGAGATCGTGAAGGGCTTCGAGGTCACCGAGGGCGAGTACGTGGTCGTCGAGCCCGAGGAGCTGGAGCAGATCTCCCCCGGCCGCTCGCGCACCATCGACATCGCCGGCTTCGTCGACCTCGCCGACATCGACCCGATCTTCTTCGACAAGACCTACTACCTCGGCCCCCGCGGCAAGGAGTACCAGAAGGTCTACGCCCTCCTCGTCGAAGCCCTCGCGAGTGCGGGCAAGGCGGGGCTGGCGATGTTCGCCATGCGCGGCAAGGAGTACCTCACCGCGGTGCGCTCCGAGAACGGCCTGCTGGAGCTGCACACCATGCACTTCGCCGACGAGGTGCGCGACGCCCGCACCGAGGTCGGCGACCTGCCCGAGAAGACCGAGCTGTCCGCGCAGGAGGTCAGGACCGCCGAGCAACTGATCGGGATGCTCGCGATCGACTGGAAGCCCGAGGACTGGCACGACACCTACGAGGAACAGGTAAAGGAAGCTCGTGGAGGACAAACTCGCCGGCCGCGAGATCGCCGTCTCCACCGGCCCCGCGCCGGAGGCCACCAACGTCGTCGACCTCATGGACGCCCTGCGCCGCAGCCTCGAAGGCGCCCGCAGGACCGAATCCGCCGAGAAGACGACGAAGCACTCCTCAGGCCGGAAGGCCCCGGCCACCGCCCGGACACCGAAAACCACCGGCGACAAGAAGAGCACCGCCACGAGGGCCTCCACCCGCAAGAGCACCACGAAGCGCACCAGCGCCACCGGCAAGCGACAGCTGTCCGACCTCACCAAGGCCGAGCTCTACGAACGCGCCACCGACCTCGACATCCAGGGCCGCTCCAGCATGACCCGCGACCAGCTCCAGCACGCCCTCGAACAAACCAGCCACCGCCGCCACCGCGCCGCTTCCTGAAGCAGGTCTCCCGGCAACCAGCCTCCGGCGGAAGGCCGCCCCCCGTGTCGCGGCACGGGGCGGGCCGGACGCCGGACGGCAGAGGCACCAGGGCGGAGGTGCGGTCCCGGGCGCCGATCGGCCGCGGTGGCACGGCCGACCCCGGCCGCCAGCGGCGGGGGAGCGCTCGGTGAGGTCGGCGAGGCCGGCGATCCGGGCCTCGTCACCCGGTCCAGCACAGCGTCGGGACGGCGATGCCGGCTCACCGCCCGCGCTGGCCGCAGCCCCGGAACCGACCGGAAGTCAGGAGACCAGGCGTAGCAGCGCTGTGGTCATGGCGACCAGCACCTCGGCCTCGGCCCGCGTGTAGGTGAAGGTCTTGGTGGTGGCGTCCTTGTGGAGGGCGCCGCTGGCCTGGTCGGCGAGGGCGGAGCGGATCCAGGCCCAGCGCTCGTCCTGGGTGCGCTGCTCCTTGTCCTTTCTCTGCCCGGGCCAGTGCCAACCGCTGTTCTCCTCTACGTACTCCAGGGCGCGCCGCACATCGAGGATCGCGCCGTCGATGTCGTTGCCGCCCAGGCGGCGATGCGCCGAGCGCAGGTGGTCGACGGCCTCCTGGCGGGGGTCGTCGCCGGCGGGGAACGGGATGGAGTACTCGAAGGCGAGCGCGGGGCCCAGGTTCTCCAGCTGCTGGCGCCAACGGCTCTCGGCGACGCCGATGTGAACGGTGGCCTCGCTGCCGCCGGGGTACCCGGTGGCCTGCGGCAGGACGGCACGGATCTGGAGCTCCAGGTGAAGGTCGCCATTGCGCTGGGCCTCCAGCGCCAGGATCTGCGCGCTGGTCAGCAGGAAGCGTAGGGTCGGCCGCTGCACACCGCCGGGCACGAAGGCCAGGGAGTGGGTGGCCGAGCCGAGCCAGGCTTTCGGTCTGAGTTCCTGGGGTGCGAACAGGTCCGTCTCCAGGAGGATCAGGCTGCCGACCTTCTCCGACTTCGGGATGTGGACCGCCAGCTGGAACTGAAGGCAGTGCGTCCCCGCCGCCTTGAGGATCATCAAGCTGTTCTCGGCGACGTCCACCGCGAACGTCCCGATGCCCTTGTCGAACCGCAACTCGTCCATGCCCGCGCCATCCTGTCGCTCTCACGATCGTGCAGTGATTCTGGCGCGTGTCGGGCGTCGGCGGGAGGAATTTCGGGCGGCTGGGCCGTGTACGGGCCCGACCGCCCGATGGGCTTCACCATGGAGTGCCCGGCGCCGTGGGGATGTACGTACCGGGCGGCGGTATGAATCAGGCGCAGCCGCGCGCCCTGGTGGGGGCGCTCGGCGGGTTCAACGAGCGCGGCGGGGGGCGGTGCCCATGGATGCGGCCCGCAGGTAGTCGCTGCGGGCGGTGGCCTGGCGGCCCTGGGCCACGATGGCGGACGGGTCCAGCGGGGCCGGCAGAACGAGCTCGGCCCAGACGACCTTGCCGGTGCCGGTCGGGTCGCTCCCCCACCGGACGGCGAGGGCTTCGACCATCAGCAGGCCGCGGCCGGTGACGGCCTGGTCGTCGCCGAGGCTGGCCACGCGCCGGGGCAGGGCGGCGCCCTGGTCCTCGACCTCGAAGCGCACCACGGCGCCAGCTGCGTCCAGGCGCAGCACCGCCGTCAGCCGGGCGGGCCTGCGTGGCGGGCGGCGACGGCGACCAGGTCGTCCAGCACGGTCCCGGCCAAGCCCCAGCCTGTTGCGGGCGGGGCTGACGCAGGCCACGCGCTCGTGCGGGTCGGGGTCGGTCGCGCTGAGGGTCAGACGGTACAGCGGCCCGCGCAGCGGCATCGCGGCTCCCGGGGTGGTGAGGGCAGTTCGGGCGGGTGGGCCGCCGCTGCGCCGGCCTCGTGCATGGTGGGGAACAAGCGGGTCAGCGCCGCCGCGGTGCCCTGGAAGCCGAAGGCCCGCTCGACCGGCTTGGTCAGCTCCCGGTGCTTGCCCTGCCTGCAGGGCAGCTCCCCGGTACGGGCGAGGACGTCCAGCAGCTCCCCCAGTACGCGTTCCGGATCGCCGTGCTCGTTCCGGCCCCTGCCGCTTCCGCACCGGACCAGCGAGGCAGGAGGGCGTGCCTACGACGGTCCGCCGCTGACAGCAGACTCCACCGGGTCAGCCTGTTCTTCCGTGTCCGCAGCGATGGCGAACCGCCCGGTGGACCGGCGCAGCAGCTCGCGCGCCGCGGCGGGCGTCATCACTTCTTCCTCGACACGGGTGACGAGTCGGAAGAGTTCGACAGTGCTGAGGGTCAACCCGTTGTCCTGGGCGAAGGAATCGACGTCGCCACTGCCGTGCAGAACTTGCGGCCGGGTTCCGGGGTCGCGGTTGAGGAAGTAGTTAACGATGTACCAGCCAGCGCCGCTGGGAGGCGTTCCTCCGCTGGCCTTCGTGTAGCGGTTGTTGGCGCGCAGGAGCTGCACGATCCCCTCAGTCTTGGCCCCCTTGGTAAAGCCCTTCACCTCGGCAAGAACGATCCACCCCGGGGCGTCCGGATCCTCGATGCGTAGGTCCTCCAGGTGCTCGTCGGGCTTGGCAGTCAGGTCCGCGTCGGTCACCGTGAAGCCGAGGAAGGTCAGCGCCTTGAGGACCGCGTCCTTGAGCACGTCACCCTGCGCGGTGAGCAGAGCCCGCTCGTAGCCGTCGGCGTCTTCTCTGGCCTGTGCGAGCTGTGTCTTGAACTCGGTCTCTCGGAGGGCGGCTTGGCGCAGGTACTCGTCGCGGTCGACGTTGAGCTGGCGCAGGTCCTCGTGGATGGCGCGTTCTCTCGCGGTCATCCACTGCGAAGTATGTGACCACTGCGGCAATCCGGGGAACCGGCTGGGATCCAGGTGGTGCCATTCTCCGAGGGCCACCTTCACCCACTGCACCGGATCGGAGGTTTCTTTCGGAACCAGCCAGCACTCCGAGGTGTCGCTGCGCTTGTACCGGCCGGCGAGGACCTTGCCCGCGGCGGAGAGAATGAACGGCTCGGCCTGTACTGGCGGGAGACCCGGCACGCCTGCGGAACCACCCGAGAGAGGAGCGGATGTGTAGAGATACTGGTGCGTGGCTCGGGGCGCGAGGAGTGGTTCCAGCTGCTCGTGGACCAGGGTTGCGATGCTTTCGGGCAGGCCCCGCGCGCGCTGCAGTTCGCGGCTGATGTGGTCCCCGACCAGATGCAACGACCTCTCGATCTTCCCACTCGTAGCGCTCGGGAAGAGGACGAGAACGGACAGGTGGGGTGCCAGCGGTCTGCGCAGTCTGTAGGAGGAGCTGTCGACGAGGCCTACCTCGTCGGTGATCAAGGCGTCCCACTCGCGCTGGTTCACCTCGTCCAGCTTGCTGATGCGCGCCGTCGTACCAGCAATACGTTCGATCTCGCGGATAAGTTCGCGATTCTCCTTGAAGCCGCGGATCAGCACGCGCGGACGCGGGCTGGTGTTGATCACCGCACCGAGGTTGGAAGCAGATTCGGCTGCCACTACTGGTCCTTACCGGTCTCGGAACCCTTCTGAGCACGCCGCACGATGCTGGCTGCCGCCTTCGAATGTCGACGAGCAGCGTGTCGGTGGCCTCCTGGTTGGCATGCTGTGTCTGGGCGGCGGACGGGATGGCGGCGTAGGGACCTGGATGCCCTCGACTCATCGGCGAGCTCCAGGTGTTCCCGCCAATCGATCCATGAGGACTCGCCCTCGTTGCCGACCCGGACGACCGACTGCACCAGCCGGGTGATCTCGTCGGAGAGCCGGAAGCAGGAGGAGACATCGATGCCGGGTGCCATCGCGCCATCCTAGGAGTTCAGGCGCGGATAAGAAGCTGGAAAGCCTGTTCATCTCGGATCGGCTTCGAAGGGTGGGAGCGGCAGCATCACCGTGCGGACGGCCCGGGAAGCCGCCGCCCAGACCCTCCGAAGTCACCGTTGTTCGCCAGGTAATCAAGTGTTGCCCCCTGCAGGTTTCCGCGTTCGGCACGGTGACGCCCGACGCTGTGCCGAACGCCCCGGACTGCATGCCGTGCCCAGCGCAACATGCCACCCCAGATAGCCTGCCTCCTGTGTATCGGATTTTGGGCGGTCGGAGGGACCGGGCATGAGCAGAGTGATCGCGGTCTACAGCGAGAAGGGCGGCGTCGGGAAGAGCGCCCTGGCAGCAGGGTTGACCGCCGCTGCCCGCAAGCGGGGGCTGGACGTGGTCGCCGGGGACCTCGACCCTCGGGGTACGTTCACCTCCGAGTTGGGCATCTCCGAGGACGAGGCGCCCGCTTTCACGATGAACGACCTGCTGGCGCTCGACCCCAAGGGTGAGACCGGCCTAGCGGCCGAGGCGTTCGCCCCGGCGTCCGACTCGTGGCCGGGCGTTCAGGTGATCGCGGCGGAGCGCGCCCTGGCGAACCGCGAGACGGACAACATGGCCGTTGGCCTCGAGTTCCGCCTGCGCCTCGCCCTGAAGGGCGCCATAAAGCCCGGGTCGATCGGCATCCTCGACCTGCCGCCGCGCGCCGGCGGCAAGCTAGTCACCTCGGCCCTCATCGCGGCCACCGACGTCGTCATTCCGGCGACCCTCGACGAGGACGGCCGGATCGGCGCCAAGGAGGCCCTCGCGACCATCAAGCTGGTGAAGGACCTCGGCATGAACTCCGACCTGCGGGTGGTGGGCATCGTCCCCTCGATCGTCCCCGGCGGCCGGAGCACCCTGAAGGACGCCATAGGGGAGTACCTGGCCGAGACGTACGGGGAGCTGTACCGCGACGATCTGGCGATCCCCCGGCATGCGGTGCGTCAGCAGACGCGGTTCGCCTGCGTGCCGATCACCGCGACGTCCGGCCGCGAGGCCCAGTCCCTGGTGGACGCCTATGACCGAGTTCTCACTGCGGCGGGAGTGACCCTCTGATGGCCAACAAGCTGATCCAGGCCGGCGCGAGCCGGCTGAAGAAGGCCCCGGACTCCGCAGTGGATCCGGCGGTGCCCGCCGAGCTCCAGCAGCAGGCCGCTTCCTCGACGCTTCTCCCTGCACTCGTGGACGCCCAGGGCACGCCGAGCGTGTTCGCGGGCGGCAGGGTACTCGCCGCCGAGGACATCACGGGCACTCCCGAGGAACAGCTCGCGTACGTCACCGCCCGGCTGGTCGAGATCGACGGCCTCGGGAGGCGGGCCGAGGACTTCGTGGTTCTCAACAAGGGCGTCCTGCTGGAAACCGCACAGCAGCGGGAGCTGCACCTCGTCGCCGGCCACACGCGCTTCAGCGCCTGGGCGTCCGAGATCCTGGACATCGAAGAGAAGTACGTCTTCGAGCTGATGCAGGACGCGGCCCGCACCCGGGCGGTCGCGGAGCTGGGCCCCGAGCTGACCCCCTACCTGAGCCGCGCCTCGGCCCGCAAGGCGGTGGCTGCGGTCATCGCCTCGCACGACCTGAAGACCGCCAGGGCGGTCGTGGAGCTGGGCGTCACCGAAGCGGTCGACCAGGGCAAGAAGCGCCCCACCGCAGCCCGACTGTCCGAGATCGCCGTCGAGCTGACCGCGCCGTCCATCCCCGAACAGAAGGCGGGGTCAGAAATTTCTGACCCCGCCCTCCGTGACCAGGGGTCTGAAATTTCCGAGCCCGCACAGAAGGCCCAGCCCTCGCCGCCGCAGCTGCTCCCGCTGAGCAGGGCGGCCGACGAGATTCACGAGCGGGCGTACAAGGCGCTGGCGCCGGCCGCTGTGAAGGCTGCAGCCGAGGCCGACCCCGCCGCCCTCATCGACTACCTGGACAGCCTCGAGGTCGAGGTCGGCCGCGTGCAGACCCGGATCGCGGCCGCTCGCAAGCTGATCCCGGTCGACGCCGAGGTGGTCGAATAGCCGAATGAACGGGGTAAGAAATTTCTTACCCCGGAAACGCAGAAGGGCCCGTCTCCCCCCGCTTCGACGCTGGGGGGAGACGGGCCCTTCCCCGTACTGAGGATCAGGCGGGGACGAGAACGCCCTCGGGGTCGAGGCCGATCGCGCGGCCGATGGTGGCCAGGGTGACATCCCAGTCGCCGCAGTGGTGAATGGCGCGGTCGTCCACGTACGCGGCCGCTCCCAGCTTGGTGCTGGTCACGAGAACCAGGCCGCGGGTGGTCCAGTAGGCCCGGTCCTCGGACGGGTCGACGAAGGCCTCCAGCCCGGAGTACCAGGTGATTCTCTGGGGGCCTCACCTGCGTGGTGTGACGTGGCGTGGAGGGCTGTCGTTGATGCTCTGAGACTCGTTCTCGGGGGGTGTGGCTCTGTGGCGGGTTGTTGCACGCATCCGTCGGACTTGGAGTCGCACATGCGATCCTTCCCTGTCGTCCTGCCCTCGGGTAGCCGGTACTGGACGGTCATCGACGATGACCTGAACGTCGTACCGGTTGCCGATCACTGGCTGCGGTACCTGCGCTTCGGCAGAAGCCGGGCCGAGCTGACCACCAAAGCCCACGCTGGTGGCGCTGCGCTCTACCTGCGCTGGTGCTGCGAGACCGGTCGGCACTGGCCGGACGCCGCTCGGGACCTCGGCCTGTTCATGGTCTGGCTGAAGTACACGCCGTCGCGCCCGCCGGCCGGGGAGGGGATGCTGCTGCTCGGCCCTGGCGCTGAACCGGCTCGGCGTGAGCGCCGGGTCAACGCCGTTCTGGCTGCGGTGCGGGGCCTGCTCACGCACGCGGTGTCGCTCGGCGAGGCGCCTCAGTCGACGCTGGCACAGATCTACGAGCTGGGTGACAGCCGGGATCTGCCACTGGAAGCGCAGAGTGAGGACGGCGGCCTGTTCTACCGTCTGCGGGTCCGCCACCGGTTGCAGGAGCCGGAGGCGGATGTCGACCGCGCTTCGGACGAGGAGCTCGTGGCGATGTTCCTGGCCTGCCGCAACGCCCGGGACCGGCTCATCGTCCTGCTGCTGGGTCGGGTCGGCCTACGCCGCGGCCAGGTCGCCGGCCTTCGCCGCGCCGACTGCCACCTGCTGGCCGACGCCCGAGTGCTGGGCTGCGAGTATCCCGGTGCCCACCTGCACGTACGGCGCCGGGAGAACGGCAACAGGGCCTGGTCGAAGTCGAAGGCGGCATGGGTCATGCCGGTGGACTTCCTGGTGGTCCAAGCCTTCGACCAATACAGCGTCGAACGTCATGAGGCCCTCGGAGCGGGCGGCAGCGACTTCCTGCTGGTCAACCTGTTCCGGGCTCCCCTGGGTGCTGCAATGACGCCGGATGCGATCGGCGAGCTGATGGAGCGCCTGTCCCACCGGGCGGGGCTGTCCCGCACCGTGGGCCCGCACATGGCCCGCAGGGCGTTCGGCAGCAACGTCGTCGACGCGGGCGGCTCGCTGGACGAGGTGCAGGCCCTCCTGGGACACAAGAGCCCGCTGTCCTCCCAGCCCTATCTGATCCCCGACCGGTCCCGTCTGCGCGAGGCCGTCGACCGCGTCCCCACCCCTCGTCTGAACCCGCGGGGAGAGTGCTGATGGCCACGCCCCTGCCCGTACCGCCGCTAGACCAGCCGGACACGCGGACCCGGGAGGTCACCGACGCTCTGAACCCGAGCTTCCTGGCCCTGGTGGGCTGGGACTGGGACCTGCGAGTGGTCTTCTTCCCGAAGAGCCACCCCGTGCTGGGCATGCCGGACTGCCGCATCGAGGGCTGCGCGAAGGCCACAACGGTCGACAAGCCCCTGTGCCTGGGCTGCCACCGGCGCTGGAAGGACTCCGGACTGCCGATCGAGGACTTCGTCACCCTGCCCCGCACCGAGCACTTCCGGGCCGTCGGGCACGTCCCTTGTCTGGTCCCCGGGTGCGAGCGCCCGCGCAAGACCGTCCGCGCCGGCCTGTGCAACGCCCACCACGGTCAGCGCGAAGGACTCGGGATCCCGGTAGAGGAGTACATGCGGCTTCCCCAGGCGCGGCCCTTGGCGAGCTTCGGGGTCTGCCAGGTGGTGGCCTGCTACTTCCAGCGTCAAGGCCCGGTGAACCCCTACTGTCGGGCGCACTACGCCCGGCTGCGCAACGCCCGGCTGGACGGCACCCTCAACCAGGACGAAGCGACCTGGCAGCGGACCACCGCGGCGGTGGCGGTCAACCGCGAGGCCAGCATGCGCGGCCTGCCGGACCGGCTCGTCGCCGAGCTGCTCTACTTCCTCCAGGTCCGCACCGCGGGCGGCTCGAAGACCGTCGACCACCAGCTGCGCCGGGTCTGCGACCGCCTACGCGCCGCGGGAACGCCCTGCCTGGAGACGCTGTCCGACGCCGGCCTGGCCGAGCAACTCGTTGGTCTGGGCGGGTACGGGCCCGCCCTCCTCGGCGGGGCCCGCACCGCGGTTCGCCGACTGGGGCTGACACCCGAGACCGAACGGCACAAGGACATCTGGGAGCTGTCGGCGTTCGGGCACCGGGGCCGGCTCTTCTTCACCAGGATCCACCAGCGACCTCTGCGCGAGGCGATGAAGATCTGGGCCGGCGATGTTCTGCCCAAGCGCCGCGGCAAGCAGGCCCGCAACTCCGTCCAGGTGGTCGTGAACGCCGTCGGGGTGCTGTCCGAGAGCCTGCGCCTGCAGCGCGAGGACGGCGGGCACACTCCGGCCCTCCTGGGGCGGCCGGACATCGTCGACTTCTGCAACCGCGCGGCGTTCCTCGCGGACAGCGGCTCCTTCAGCGCCTACCGGCGCGTCCACATCATCCGCGACGTCCGCCAGGTGCTGACCCGGTTCCGCACCCTCGGCCTGACCCGCGCCGGAGAAGTCCTGGAGGGCCTGCCCGCCGACTTCATGCTCGACCAGGAGGATGTGCCGGACGAGCCCGAAGACGGTGAAGCCGGCCGCGACCTGCCCGACGAGGTGATGCGCCAGCTGTGCGCAAACCTGGACCTGCTGGAGGAGAGCAGCAACCGCGAGGTGAGGGTCGCCACGGAGCTGGTGATCGACACCGGCCGCCGCCCGGAGGAGATCTGCGAACTCGGCTGGGACTGCCTCGCCCGTGACCCTGACGGCTCTCTGATCCTGGTCTACGACAACTTCAAGGGCCACCGCCAAGGGAGGCGGCTGCCGATCGGCAAGGCGACGGCCGCGGTGATCACCGCTCAGCAGGAACGGGTGCGCCAGCGGTACCCGGACCGCCCGGTGTCTGAGCTGAGGCTCCTTCCGCGCCGAGCCGCCAACCCCGACGGGCGCAAGCCGATCGCCGACCTGTCCGAGCCGCACCGCGCCTGGGTCAACGCCCTGCCTGAGTTCCTCGTGCCAGTCGTCGTGGAGACCGACGGGCGGCCGATGACGGTCAAGCTGCCGTTCGACAAGGCCAGAATCTTCCCCTACGCCTACCGGCACACCTACGCCCAGCGGCACGCCGACGCCAGCGTCGCCCCGGACGTCCTCCAGGCCTTGATGGACCACCGGCAGATGTCGACCACCGAGGGCTACTACCGGGTCGGCCAGGAACGCAAACGCGAGGCAGTCGACCGCGTCACCGCCCTGCAGTTCGACCGGCACGGCAACCGCGTCTGGCGCAAGGTTCAGGGACTGCTGGACTCGGAGCACGTACGCCGTGCGATCGGCGAGGTCGCCACCGCCTACGGCGTCTGTCTGGAACCCTCCAACGTGGCGGCCGGCGGCCACGCCTGCCCGCTGCGGTTCCGCTGCATCGGCTGCAACCACTTCCGCACCGACGTCTCCTACCTGCCGGACCTGGAACGCTACCTCGCCGACCTGCTCCGCAGCCGCGAGCGGCTGATGTCCGCCTTTGAGGCCGACGACTGGGCCCGCTCGGAAGCCGTGCCATCCGAAGAGGAGATCCGCAGGGTCCGACGCCTGATCACCCGAGTCAAAGCCGACCTGGACGACCTCACCCCCGAGGACCGCGCGCAGATCGAGGACGCGGTCACGGTGGTCCGCCGCGGGCGCACGGTCATGCTCGGCCTGCCGAAGGTCCGCCAACCCCTGCTCGACATCCGCCCGTGGAGCGCCGGATGATCCCCGCCATGCACGACGGGCGCCGGGCCGGCACCGACCGCAGGCGCCAGCGCGTCGCCGACGCGATCAAGAACGCCGCGAAGAACGGCACCCCGATCAGCGTCTCCGGCATCGCCCGCCAGGCCCGAGTGGACCGTACATTCCTCTATCGGCACCGTGACCTGCTCGCCCTCATTCAGACCGCCGAACTCGAATCCGCCGGCAATGACCCGGCCGGCAGCTCTCCGGTCAGCCGGACCTCGCTCCAGGCGGACCTGACCAATGCCCAGGCCCGCAACATCCGACTGACAGCTCGCGTCCAGCAACTGGAGAGACGGCTCTCCCAAGCCCTGGGGGAACAGGCGTGGCGGGAGTCCGGCCTCGGCGCACCCGCCGACGTCGACGAACTCCAACGCACCATCACCCGGCTGGAACAGCGGACCGTGGAACTGACAGGACAACTGGAGGAGGCGCGCGCCGACCTGGACGCCGCACGGTCGGCCAACCGGGACCTGACTCGGGCCCTCAACCAGACCTCGGGCGCTCGGGTCGTCCAGGAGCGCAGTGGAGCCGGTCAGGAGCCCGCGAGGCCGTAGAAGACCGCACAGTCCGACTGGCCTTCCGCTCACAGCCTGAGCGCCCCGACCGGAGCGCTCAGGCTGCGGCCGTACTCGGTAAGAGCAAGTACACCGGTGCCCCGGGCCAGCGTGTTCGCATCGACCGACCGGGGGTCCAGGCTCAGTTCACCGGCAAGACCGGGCGCCAGGTCGAGTAGTTCCCAGGTCCATTCGTCGTCTTCCTCTTCGGTGTCCACGTGGCCGGGTGCCAGCGCAGGCAGTCCGAGGGCGGCGCGCCGCTGCTGCTCGTAGGCGAGCGGCGCCCCCAGTTCCAGGTGCTGCATGTCCTCGCCGGGTATGTAGGCGAAGCGCCGCACGATCGTGCCCTGCTCGGCAACCAGAACCGCCGATCCGTCATTCTGTTCGCTGTGCCAGTAGGCCTGGGCGCGCCCGAACTGGGCACTCAGGCGCGCACACACCTCCAGGACCTCGGCCTCGCGCTCGGCGGAGCTCGGGTCGCACCATGAGCCGACCACCAGAGTCCAACCCGCGAGCTCAGGGGTGACGAACACGCGGCAGTACTGATCGAGCGGATTCTCGTCCAGGCCGGCATGACTGTCGCAGTCTGCGGCGAACACACCGGCGGCGAACGGCACCGGACGCGGCGACGACAGACCGAGCAACTCCATCACCCCGCCCTGGTCACCTGTGCTCACTGCGATCCACGAAAGGAAGCAGCAAGCTATGGGTGTAGGCACGTCGTCGGGCAGCTTGAGTCGCACCAGCCTCTCCAACGCCGCCATGTCGCGGGCGCTGATCACCGCCTCACCACCGATCTCTGCCAGGGCCTCCAGAGCGCCCGCACGCGCGGCGCCGGGGCCACCGCGACGCACGGCCTGAAGCGCCGGCACCACAACCGCGCCCCACGACGAGAACGACCGCACGGCCGTCCGCCGCACCTCCGCGTCCGGGTCGCCCAGCAACGGCAATACACGCTCCGCAAGCAGCACTCCGTCGTCCCCGCACTTGCTGATCGCCATGACCGCCGCGCGGCGCACCACCGGGTTCTCATGCGTCAACACGCTGGTGTAGCCGTCCAGCGCTGCGGCCCCGAGACCGGTGAACACCCGAAGCGCCCGCCAGTGTGCCTGCCCCGGTGGCGCGCTCTGCAGAGCTTCCAGTACCGGCTGAAAAGCCGAAGTGCCCGTACGACGAAGGACACTCAGCAGAGCGGCCTCGCGCACCGGCGACGCAGCATCGCAGAGGTGCTCCATCAGGACCGGCAAAACCGCCGGGCCGAGCGAGACCAGAGCGTCTTCGGCAGTGCGCCGTACAGCCTCGTCGGGAGCTACTAGGGCCAAAACCAGCTGATGGGTGAGCATAAACAATCACGCTAGTCGGCCACTCAGACAGCCCGGCCAGACAGCTGGTGTCCGGCCTGAGCACGAACAACGGGGGCGGAGGCATCCGCCATGCCAACCTCAAGGCGCTTAAATGCTTACGTGGTGAACTGGACGCAGATGCGCGACTGCTACGGGGACGTCGATCGCGTCCCCGAGCTTCTGGAACAGGTGGCGCTCAAGGACGACGCCGAAGCCTGGAACGAGCTGGGACATCGGCTGTGCCTTGAGCACGACCTCGTCTTCCCCGCCAGTTTCGCCGCCCTGCCGCGACTGGTTCATCTCGCGTCGAGGAGCGCCCAGGCGCGTGGACTGGCTGGCACGATCATGCAACGCGCGGCAGGGCACCACGGCTGCGACGATCTGTTGGCTGACTGCGCCGACGCGATCGCGGAATTCCGTGAGCTGCTGGACCGGCACCTGCAGTCACAGCCGGTCGACTACCTCACGAGCTTCCGCGATCTCCTAGCAGCCAAGGAGCAGTACCACTGGAGTGCCGTCCTGGGGGACTTCACGGACGACTTCTACCACCTGGTCTGCCCCCACTGCGCCGTGGAAGTGACGATCGCTATCGGGCACTACGGGCGCTATTCCTCGATCCGGGACTGGAACCTGGGGGATGTCGACCGACGCCACCTGCAGCCGGCAATCCCCGAGGAGCTCTCGGAGACCGGCCGATGGATGCACGAGACCGCCGTCCGCGATGGGCAAGAGGCACTCGCCAACGGAATCACCTATCTCTTCGGCAAGGCCGAATGCCCGCGCTGTACCAGCGTGTTCAGCATCGCGGACGAATACACGTCTGCCAACCTCCCGTCCTGAGGTGGCTGCGGCGCTACGCAGCTGATGGCTGCCCGGTCCTGGCGTTGCACGCCCCGCCATGGCTACGGTCGCACACCGCACACCGCGACCGCGCCGGACGACTCCGGCCGAGTCGGAGCCGGGTCTGGGCAGCGATCACCACACCCTCCGGTGGACGATAGAGTCGCCGCCCGAACACGGCCCACTATGGAGACGGAAGCGGCAATGCGGCGGCGCAAACGCACTCTGGAGGACTGGGAAGTCGGCGCGCAGCTCCGGTGGTACGCGCTGCTGGAAATCCGCGCCATGTCCGGCAGACGGAAGCCAATCCAAAACTGGCCCGACGACGACTACGTCGCCTGCATCCGCTGGCTCGCCGACCTCTGCGACAACATCCCGTTCCTTCCCGAACCCTGCAAACCATGGTGGAGCCGAGCGCGATCCGAGCGCCGATTCGCATACGCCTGGGCCATCGCCGACGAACGCGGACGACAGTGGATCCTCAGCACAGTGGACAAGTTCGGCTGGAACTGGACACCACCGTCCACCAGTTCCCCCGTACCGCTGCCGCAAGACGAAGACTGCCCGCCGCCTGACAAGCCATAGAAGTGTTACGCGTTCCGACGCCAAGCTCGGCCGCCGACATCACTCCGGCGAGGGATAGCGCAACACCTGTTGCACCCGTTAGCGTCCTCAGCACTGCCGTTGAGCTGCGCCGATTCACCTCGCCTCGTCGTGCAACACCGAGCTGCCCCAGAGAAAGGTGATCCAGTCGGCGACTTCGGGCAGCCAGATCCTCGGCCTGGCGGTGTAGACGAAGACCGCACGGTGCTGGACGAGCAGGCGCAGCGCTTCGATCGCGCCGGGCTGGGGCAGGCCGATCCGGCCACCCATCCAGCCGGCCGAGGCGTCCGAGAGCGTGCCGTCCAGGTCCACGCCGACGGCCTGGCTGGCGGGGCTGTCGGAGCGAGGAGCGATGACGGGTCGGTGCATGTGGTCCCCTCCTTCGGGTGGGCGGGTTCTACAGAAGGGCGAGCTGGCTCTCGTCCGGCAACTCGGGGATGTCTTCGGTGTGGGCCTGGGTGCGGGCTTCGTCGTGGGCGTCGTCGGTGCGGTCGCAGACGAGTCGGCGGTCGGGGAGCTCGTCCCATTCGCGACTGCCGACGGCGTCGTCGGCGGCGTCCTCGGGGGTGTCGTGGTGGGGGATGTATTCGTCCTCGACCAGGTCGCCGCAGACCGAACAGCGGGCGGTCCAGCACAGCGAGGGGACGGCGATGCCGGTGCCCGGGCGGGCCGCGCCCTCGCGGCGCCAGGCGTAACCGTGCCGGAGGACGACGGCGTGGGTGGCGGGCTGGAGCGGGGAGCCGTCGTCGAGGTCGGCGGCCAGCGCGTTGTGTTCGGCGGCGGCCATCAGCGCGGTGGCGAGGTCGGGCATCGGCAGCAGGGTGTTCGGGCCGGTGAGCCACAGCTCCCAGGGTCGGTCAGGGTTGCCGGGGCGCAGCCGCTGGTCGGGGTCGGTGGTGAAGAGGCCGCGGCGGCCGGCGGGGGTGGTGGTCATCTGTGGTGTCTCCTTCGACGGGTCGGCCCCGGCCCGCTGGGGGCGGGCCGGGGCCGGGTTGGTGGCGGGTGGACGGGTGCGGTGGGCGGCGGGCCGTGGCTCGGGGGCTGCCCCGCCGCTGAGGGGTGGTCGGCTACAGGAGGCTGGCGGCGTGGGCCTCCGCCTCCTGGTCGACGTCGTCCTCGTCCTCGTCGTCCTCGTGGGACTGGTCCTCGTCGGCGGCGGGGAGGAGTTCGGCGATGGAGTGGTCCTGGCCGAGGGCGGCCCACGGGTCGCCGTCCTCGACCTCGTCGTCGGTGCCGGTGGGCTGTGCCGTGGCGGGGGCGGGGGCGTCCAGGAGTGCGGCCAGTTCGGCGATGGTGTGGATCTGTACCGGCTGCTCGCCGTCCCGGTCGAGCAGGTAGGTGCGGCTGTTGTAGCCGTCGTGGTCGGTCGGGCGGGGGACGGCGAGCAGGCGCGCGGTGGAGGTGATCGCGCACGTCGCGGAGCCGTCCTCCATGCCGGTCCAGTTCTCCGCCTTGGTGAGGGCGCCGTGGCTGTAGTCGAGGCGGGCGGCGCCGGAGGCTGCGCGCTGTGCGGCGTCGGTGCGGACGTCGGCGGCCAGCTGCTCGGGGGTCGCCGGCGGGGCCGTCTCGCGGGCCGGGCTGTGGTGCTCGGCGCCGAGGCGGCGGCGTAGTGGGGCGAGGGCCTTGTAGGCGTGGTGGTCGGTGAGGACGGCGGCGAGGGCGCCGGTGGCCAGGGCGAGGGTGATGCGGATGTCGGCCGGGCGGGCGGTGAGGGTGCGGTAGGTGGTGAGGCCGGCGGCGGCGCCGGCGGTGACGACGGTGACGCTGTCGGCGGTGTCGAGGGCGGTGCGGGCCAGGCGGGTGCGCAGGGTGTCGGTCACGGGTGCCTCCGAGGGGGAGCGGGGTGGGTGCCGGCCGGGCGGCCGCGCCGCGCACCACGGCGCCCCGCCGTCCCGGCCTGGCTGGCGGGGGCGGCGGGGCGTGGTGGTGGGCAGCGTCAGTGCCCGGTCAGAGCGCGGTGCCGGTGGGGGCGGTACCGGCCGGCTCTCCTCGCAGGGCCGTGGCGAGGATGGCGGCGTGATCGAACGCCAACTGCTGCGGGAGTTCGTTCCACTTCCACCAGCGGGCGCTGCTGGCGTCGTCCCCGGCGGTGATCGGGGTGTCGTCCGGGACCTCGGCGAGGTAGGCGACGGTGACATAGCGGCCGCGCGGGTCACGGCCGGGGGCATCCCAGGCGCCGAACTGGACCAGCTCCGCGGCATCGACCCGCACCCCGGTCTCCTCCTCCAGTTCCCGGGCTGCCGCCTGGCGGCTCGTCTCGCCGGGGTCCACGTGGCCCCCGGGCAGCGCCCAGGCGCCCTCGAAGGGCGGCCACTGGCGCTCGACCAGCAGGACACGGCCGTCCGGCGTGAGGGCGACCACGTCGGCGGTGAAGCGAATGGATTCGAAGGTCTCGGTCATCTCGACTCCTGAGTAGGTGTGGTGGGCAGCGTCAGTGCCCGGTGCGGTGGTGGCGGATCTCGTCCCAGCCCTCGCGGGGGAGGAGTTCCCGGGCGGAGCGGGCCATACGGTGCTGCCAGCGGACCGTGTCCTCCGGCACCCGCTGCTTCGCCGGGCGCGCGGCGTTCCGGGCGAGGCATTCGGCGAGCGGGGCGTCGACCAGGACCGCGACGGCGCGGCGGCCGTGCTGGTGCGCCAGCTCCACCAGCTGGAGCCGGTGCTGCGCCTGGACCGAGGTGTTGTCCACGTAGGTCGTGACGCCCCGGCGCGCCCGGGCCAGGAGAATGTGGTGCTGGAGCAGGACCGCGTCCGCGGTGGCGTCCTGGGCGCCGGGCTCGGAGACGATCGCGCGCAGCTGATCGAGGCTGACGATCTGGTGCGGCGGGACGGTGAGCAGGGCCGAGGACTTGCCGCTGGCCGCGCACCCGATCATGGCGACCAGGTCGCCGGGCCGGACAGGGGCGAGGGCGCGGGAGCGAGCGGTGGCAAGCGTGGTGGTCGTCATCGCAGGGGCCTCCGGGGTGGTGTGGCGGGTGGTCCGGGTCAGCGGGCGGCGTTGGGGCGGCCGGGGCGGTTCAGGGGCGAGAGGGCCTGCGGCTTGCGGGACCAGCGGACGTAGTCGACGGAGCTCGCGGCGTGGGTGGCGTTCATGAGGCTGCCGGAGGTGTCGATGCTGTCGTGGAGGCGGTCCAGGCGCTGCCAGGCGAGCCGCAGCTGGTCGATCAGCCACGCGCGGTCCTCGCCGGCGAGGTCCGAGGCGGCGGTGATGGCGTCCAGGCGGTGGACGTCCTGGACGCCCGCGGCGAGGAAGGCGTCGACACGGTGCGCTTCCTCGGCGGTGAATTCCTCGCCGAGCAGCCGGGCCTCCTCGGCCAGGGGGTCGGCGGTGTAGGCGGCGGAGCTGCGCCGGTCGAGGGCGATGCGGGCCAGTGCCCAGTCGGTGATGTCGGCCTCCCAGACGCTGGCCGGGCGGAAGGTGCGCCCGGGCTGGTTGAACGGCTCGTACACGGGGACGGCCTGGGCGTGCGGGGTGGTGTCGGTGGTCACTGGTGTCCTCCTGTCGAAGTGCTGGCCGGGCGGCCGCGCCGCGCACCACCGCGCCCGCCGTCCCGGCCTGGCTGGCGGGGGCGGCGGGCGTCGTGGTGGGCAGCGTGGTGGCCCGGACGTCAGTGGAGGGCGCTCCAGGCGATCAGCAGGAGCACGGCGATCCCGATGAGGACGGCCTTCGGCGAGATGCTGGTGGCGGCCTGCAGGCGCCGTATCTCGGCGTGGATGGCGTCGCACTCGGCCTGGATACCGGCGTGGGAGTCACTGCCCGGGGTGAGGCCGGACAGGATCACGGAGCGGTGGTGGAGCCTCTCGTACAGGGCCGCGATCTGTGTGTCGCGGGATACGGCCAGGGCCACGGTGGGTGCCTTCCGGTGGGCGGTGCTCGGCAGGTGGGCGGTGCGGCCGGGACCGGCGCGGTGGGTGCCGGCCCCGGCGGTGCGGGTGGTCAGGTGAGGCTGCGGGCGTCGGTCAGGCCCTCGATCCGGGCCGCCTGGCCGTGGATGCGCTGGGCCAGGACGGTGAGCCGCTCGGTGTCGGTGGTGCTGACCCCGTGGGTGAGACCGGCGGCGAGGCGGTCGGCGTCGGCGCGCAGCTGGGCGACGTCGGCGGCCAGGGCCTGGGTGCGCTGGGCGATGATGTCGGCCACCCGGACGGGGTGGGGGAGTGCGGGTTCGGGCACGGGGCGGCTGCTCCTGGTGGTCGTGGTCGGGGTGGGGTCAGCGCTGGTCGAAGGGGCCGGTCGGGGCAGGGACGGCCGGCCGGGCCCGGGCGGCCGTCCTGGGCTCGGGCATCTGGACGGTGATCTGCGGGGCGACGTCGGTGCGGGTGATGACGGTCGGGCGCAGCGAGAAGCTGATACCGCGCAGGGCGAACAGGCTGACGGCGGCGATGCCCGCGGCGGTGAGACCGGCGGCGACGGGGCGGCCGGTGTCCGGGGCCCCGGACCAGACCATGGCGAGCGTGGCGCAGGACCAGGCCGTCCAGGCGAGGCGGGCGACGGCGCCCTGGGTGAGGAACGCGAGCAGCGCGGCCACCAGGCCGACCGTCTTCCACGCGCCGTAGGCGGTGGCGGCGGTGAGCGGGTAGGTCTGGTGGGCGATGAGGTAGGTGTGGATGGGGCCGGTGACGGCGACGCGCAGACCGTCGCCGCCGGCGGGCAGGTCCTGGGGCAGGTGCTCGGCGCCGATCAGGTCGGCGGCCGCGTTCAGCAGGATGCCGCCGACGGTGCCGAGCACCAGGACGGCGAGGGTGACGGCGACCAGGTAGGCCAGGGCGCGCACCCACGGCTCGGCGCCGGCGAAGTCGTCCAGGCCGCCGACGACCTCGCGGCGGCGCCGGTCGAGCCAGCCGCCGGGGGCGGTCAGGGCGCGGGCCCGGCGGCCGGCCGCCGCGCGGACGCTGGCGCTCGGCTGCTCCTGGGGGGCGGTGGGCTCGGTGTGCTGGTTCACGGGGTGCTGCTCCTCGGTGAGGTCGGTGGGGTCGGTGGGGTCGGTGCCTGGGTGCCGGGCCTGCCCCGGCGGGTGCCGGGGCGGGGCGGGTGGTGCGGGGTCAGCTCTGGAGGCGGATCGGCATCAGCAGGTGCTGGTAGTCGCCGCCGGTGTCCTCGCCGCGGTGGCCGAGGACCAGGACCGGCTTGGTGGAGGAGGTGAGGTGGAAGCGGGCCTCGGGGGTCGTCATGGACTTGAGGCAGTCGGCGAGGTAGCCGGGGTTGAACGCGGCGTCGCAGCCCTGGACCCGGTCGGTGAGCGAGCCGGTGGCGTGGCAGGGGATGCGGTCGGCGGCGCGGGCGTCGTCGCCGTCGCCGGCCTCGACGAGCAGCTGGTCGCCGTCGACGGCCAGGCGGATCGGGCGCTTGTCGCTCGCGACCAGGGCGACACGCTTGATGGCGGCCAGCGCCTCCTCGACCGGGACGGTGATGGTCAGCTCCGCGTCGTCCGGGCTCGGGAACAGGCCGCGGAACTTGGGGAACTCGGCCTCCAGGAGGCGGGTGCCGATGGTGCGGCCCGGGGTGGAGAGCGTGAGCTGCCCGTCCGACCAGCCGACGCTGACGGGGTGCTCGCCGGCCAGGGCGCGGGCCGCCTCGGAGAGGAACTTGGCGGGCACCAGGACAGTGCGGGCGGCCGCGTCGAGTTCCGCGGCCGTGGGCCCGGCGTCCTCCTCGCCCTTCTTCCGGGACTTCTTCACCGGCTCGGCGATCGGCAGGGTGCCGGTGGGCCTGACGGTGAGTTCGCGGACCGCGAAGCGGTAGCGGTCGGTGGCGGCCAGGGTGAGCCGGCTGCCTTCCAGGATCATCTGCACGCCGGTCAGGGCGGGCAGGGTGTCGTCGGTGCCGGCCGCGACGACGGCCTGGGCGACGGCGTCGGCGAGCGCGTCACCGTCCACCGTGAGCACGGTGTCCGGGGCGGCCGGGAGGGCCGGGTACTCCTCGACGGGAAGGGTCGGCAGGGTGAAACGGGCGCTGCCCGCGGTGAGGAGCAGGCGGGCTCCGGAGAGTTCGAGGTCGACCTCGGCCGACTTCGGGAGCGTCTTCGCGATGTCGGACAGCAGCCGTCCGGAGACCAGCGCGGTGCCGTCGTCGGCGATCTCGGCGTCGACGCGGGTGGTCGCGCACGCCTCGTAGTCGAACGCGGCCAGGTGCAGCCCGTCGGTGTCGGTGCGCAGCAGGATTCCGGCGAGGACCGGCACCGGGGGGGCGGGTGGGCAGGGCGCGGGCGGCGTGGGCGACGGCGTCGGCGAACGGGCCGGGGAACAGGCGCAGCTTCATGTCGGGTCCTTCCGGGGGACGGGGTGGTGTGAGCGCGGACCGGGGCGGTGGAGGCGGACCGGTCGGGTCAGGCGTCGGCGTCCTCGAGGTCGTCGGGGCCGACGGGCGCGCAGTTGGAGTAGGCGGTGTCCAGCAGCAGGCAGTCGCCGTAGTCGTCGGCGTGCTCCAGGACGAGTTCGTCGGTGCCGGCCCAGCCGTGCACCACGGCCGTCACCGGGGCGTGGTCGGGCAGGCCGGCCAGTAC
>NZ_LGDO01000054.1:0-23821 GCF_001279805.1 Streptomyces sp. XY431 | reverse complement strand
CCCCCGCCCCGGTCCTCGTGGCCGGCCCCCGACTGGAGGTGCTCGCCAAGTGACCGTGGAGATCCACGACGGCACCCGCTGGCAGCCCGTCTGCAGCCTCGACGACCTGCAACCGGGCCGCGGCGTCGCCGTCCTGCTGCCCCCCACCGACACCCAGGTGGCCCTGTTCGTCGACCGCTCCGGCGCGCTGTACGCCGTCGACAACCGCGACCCGTTCAGCGGCGCGCACGTGCTCTCCCGCGGCCTGCTCGGCAGCCGCGCGGGCCGGCCGACCCTCGCCTCGCCGATGTACAAGCAGACCTTCGACCTCACCGACGGCCGCTGCCTGGACGAGGACACCGCCCCCGACGGCACCCCCGCGGTGCTCCGCCGGTGGCCGGTCCGCGCCGCGGCGACCGACTCCCCGAATCCTCGGAACTCCTGGAAGGAGGAGCGGGCATGACCACCGCCCTCGGCACCCGCCCGGCCCGGCGGACGGCCGGCGCCCCCACCCTCACCCACTGGGACCCGGAGGACCGCGAGTTCTGGGAGCGCACCGGTGCCCGCACGGCCCGCCGCAACCTGATCCTGTCCGTCCTCTCCGAGCACATAGGCTTCTCGGTCTGGAGCCTGTGGTCCGTCCTGGTGCTCTTCCTCGGCCCGGAGTACCACATCGACCCGGCCGGCAAGTTCACCCTGACCGCCCTCCCGACCGCGCTCGGCGGTCTGCTCCGGCTGCCGTACACCTACGCCGTCGCCCGGTTCGGCGGCCGCACCTGGACGGTCGTCAGCGCCCTGCTGCTGCTGGTCCCGACCGGCCTGGCGGCGCTTGTCCTCACCCCCGGCGTCTCCTACGGCACCCTGCTCGCGGTGGCCTGCGTCGCCGGTGTCGGCGGCGGCAACTTCGCCTCCTCGATGGCCAACATCAACTCCTTCTACCCGCACCGCCTCAAGGGCTGGGCCCTCGGCATCAACGCCGGCGGCGGCAACCTCGGCGTCCCCGCCGTGCAACTGCTCGGCCTGCTGGTGCTCGCCACCGCCGGCGCCGCCCACCCCCGGCTGCTGCCGCTGATCTACCTGCCGCTGATCCTGGCCGCCGCCGCCCTCGCCCGGGGCCGGATGGACAACCTGCCGACCGCGCCCCGGGAGCCCGGCGCACCCGCCGACCGCTCGCTGCGCGAGGTCGCCCGCGACCCCTACGGCTGGGCCGTCTCCACCCTGTACATCGGCACCTTCGGCTCGTTCATCGGCTTCGGGTTCGCCTTCGGCCAGGTGCTCCAGGTGCAGTTCCACGACCGCTTCGACACCCCGGTCAAGGCCGCCGCGCTCACCTTCCTCGGTCCGCTGCTCGGCTCGCTGCTGCGACCCGTCGGCGGCCGGCTCGCCGACCGCTGGGGCGGCCCCTGGGTCACCCTGGTCACCTTCGTCGCGATGGGCGCCGGCACCGCCGTCGTCCTGGCCGCCTCCCGGGCCGGCTCGCTGCCGCTCTTCCTCTCCGGCTTCATCGCGCTCTTCGTCCTCAGCGGCATCGGCAACGGCTCGACGTACAAGATGATCCCCGCCCACTACGAGGGCCGGGCCCGCCTCGCCGTCGCCGACGGTGCCGACCCGGCCGCCGCCGAGGCCACCGCCCGCCGCCGCACCGCCGCGCTGATCGGACTGGCCGGCGCGATCGGCGCCTTCGGCGGGGTGCTGGTCAACCTGGCCTTCCGGCAGTCCTTCCTCGGCAGCGGCAACGGAGACGACGCCTACCTGGCCTTCCTCGTCGCCTACCTGTGCTGCTCCGCCCTCACCTGGGCCGTCTGGCTCCGCCCGGGCGCCCGGCGCTGACCGCGACACCCTCGGCCCCGGGCACGGACCACCGCGCCCGGGGCCGGCGGCGGTCCGGCGGCTCAGATGTGCACGACCGCGCCGCAGGCACCGGGCGACAGCGTGAGGAAGCCGTAGCTCCGGACGGCCGGGGCGCCGCCGTTGAACCGGCAGATCCACCCGGTCGGGCCGAACAGGGCACGCAGCGCGTTGCCGTGCGCGTCCGTGCTGTACCGGTCGGCGCTGCGCACCGTGTTGCTCAGGACGTACCCGAAGGGGCTGCTCGCGAACGGGAGGTTGATCCGGCGGTTCACCTGGTCCACCGCGGGGACCCTGTTGATCGCGCGAGGGACCAGCACGCCCGGCTCGTCGCCGGGCCGCGTGTGCGATCACCGGCATCCTGGCGCCGCCCAACCGGCGCCCGAAAGCCCCCAACCCCCCTGGGACGCCCGGCGTCACCGCAGGTCAACCCCGGTCCTCCGCGTCCGCCGCCACCACCTGTTCCTCCTCCGGTGGTGTCCCGGCCGCCCGCCCGGGGCCGGGCGGGCGGCGGCCCCCCGCGTTGTTAGGGTCGGGGCATGGCAGTGAGCAGGACGGGCATCGGCGGTCCCGGCAGTTCCAGTGGTCCCGGTGACGGTCCTCGTCCCCCCGCGCGGTTGCGGCTCGACGCGCGGCGCAACCGCGACCTCCTGCTCGCCACCGCCCGCGACCTGTTCGCGCGGCACGGGCTGGACGTCCCGCTCGACCAGATCGCCAAGGAGGCGGGCGTCGGCAACGCCACCCTCTACCGGCACTTCCCGACCCGCCACGCCCTGGTCGGCGAGGTCTTCGCGAACGCCGCGAACCTGCTCGCCGAAGCCGCGGAGGAGGCGCTGGCCACCGAGGACGCCTGGAGCGCGATCGAGGGCTACTTCGAGCGGATCCTCGAACTGGTCGCCGCGGACCGGGGGATCAACGACCTGGTCACCCGGGCCGTCCCGACCGTCCCCGGACTGCTCGGGACCAGCCGGCGCAACGCCGCGACGGTCGGCTCCCTCGTCGCCCGCGCGCAGCAGCAGGGCACCGTGCGCGCCGACATCGCCACCGTGGACCTGCTGTTCATGTTCGGCGCGCTCTGCCGGTCCCTGCCCGTGGCCACCGAACTGCGCGCCGACCTGTGGCGCCGCTACCTCGCGCTGCTGCTCGACGGCTTCCGCACCCGGGCCACCCACCCGCTGCCCGTACCGCCGGTCGGCGAGGAGCGGTTGGACCGGCTGTTCGCCGAGCTCTGGGAGGCCGACACCCCTGCCGACGCACCGGCGGCGGCACCGGCCGACGCACCGCCGACCGCCTGAAAGCCTGCCCCCACCCGACCGCCCCGGCGTCAGGAACCCGTACGGACCGGCCCCGCCCGCGTCAGAGCTCCGTCAACGAACCGCCCTTCCCCCGTCCGCCGGGCTTGGCTGGCACCGACGACACCGGTCATCAGCGACCGGTGACCGGTCGGAAGGACGGACAGCGCCATGGCGGACGAGCCGACAGCCCTCCCCAACGAATCGGGGGCGCCGGAGGACGACGGCCGAGGCCGGATCGTGGTCGGCGTCAGCGGCTCGCTCGGCAGCCTCGCCGCCCTGCACCGCGCCGTCGCCGAGGCCCGCCGGCTCGACGCCGAGGTGCTCGCCGTGCACTGCTGGACCCCGGTCGGCGGTGAGTTCGGCTACCGCCGGGCGCCCTGCCCGCCGCTCCTCTCCGCCTGCCGCGACGCGGCCGCGACCCGGCTGCGCGAGGCCCTCGACCAGGCCTTCGGCGGCACCTGGCCGGGCGTGCGACTGCGCAGCGTCGCCGTCCGCGGCGAGACCGGGCAGGCCCTGGTCCGTTGCGCCGACCGGCCGGACGACCTGCTCGTCCTCGGCGCCGGCCCCCGCGGCCTGCTCGCCCGCACCCTGCACCCGTCGATCACCGCCTACTGCGTGCGGCACGCCGCTTGCCCGGTGCTGGCCGTCCCGAAACCGCCGCTCCAGCGCGAACTGGAGGCCATGGAGCGCCACCCCCGGACCCGGCTGACGGTGACGGTGTGACCGCCCGTCTCGCTCCCTCGATGTCCGCCGCGATTGCCCTCACCACCTCCGCCGCGCTGCTGCCCGTCCTCGCCCTCCTCGGCGAGCTCCGTCCCACCTGGGTCGCGCTCGCCGCCTACGCCGCCCTCTGCGCCGCCGTCGGCGGCCATTCCCGCCCCTCCGCCGCCCCGCTGATCGGACCGGCGGCCTGGCTCTTCCACAACGGTTTCGTCGAACACCGGCACGGCGCCCTCGACCTCACCGCCCCGGCCGCCGAGGCGGCCCACGTCCTCCTCCTCACCGCAGCCGCCCTCACCGCCGCCCTCCTCGCGGCCCCGCACGGCCGGCGCCCGCGCTACCGGCGCCCGGGCGGCCGCTATGACCTCGCGGCCTGACAGCCGGACCGCTCGACAACCCCGGCGGCCCGAGTGGGCGAGCGACCTATGATGTGTCATCTCGCTGACAGCCGCTGGGGATGGGGAACGCGTTGGTCGAGCAGGCGAAGCATGCGGTCGTGACGATCGACCCGCCCGCGCGGACGACGAGCGGACGATGAAGGGATCCTTCCGGGCACTGCTGATCGGCGTGCCGAAATACCGTGACGAGCACATCACCGACCTCCCGTTCGTTCGGGACGACCTCGCCGAACTGGAGGAGGCGCTGTCCTCGGCCGGCTACGAGGTGGTCGTCCACGAGCCCGACGAGACGGACCGGGAGAGCATCGACGCTGCCGTCGAGACCTTCTTCCAGCAGGCCACCGCGGGCCAGACGCTGCTGGTCTACCTCAGCGGCCACGGCATCCACCACGACGGCACGGACTACCTGGTCCCCAGGGGAGCGCTCACCAGCGCCCGGGACTTCCGCGGCAAGTGCCTGGCGCTCGACTTCGCCCCGTACGTCGAACAGAGCCTGGCCGGCGACGTGGCCGTCCTCGTCGACGCCTGCCGCGAGGGCATCGTCATGCGGGAGATGGCGCCGAGCAACGCCGTCGGCTGGTCCGAGGCGAAGGTCCGCCGGGTCGGGCGACGGCACTACTGCCACGTCTACGCCTGCTCGCCCGGCGAACGTGCCCGCTACGCCACGGCGGGCGGGACCACGTTCAGCCTCTTCTCGCGGGCGCTCAGCACCGTGGTGGCGAGCGAGACCGGCCCGAGCACCCTCGCCGACCTCCACGAGCAGCTCCAGACGGCCGTGGACGCGCTCACGAGCGAACACGAGTGCCCGCGCCAGCAGGTCAGGGTCCGCGCCGAGGGCGAGCTCGACGGTTTCGTCCTGTTCGAGCGGCCGGACCGCGAGCCCGCGGGCGCGGCGGGGGAGCACCCCTGGGTGGTCCGGGCCCGGGAGCACCCGGCCTGGCGGCAGGTGGTCGACGGCCCCGGCGCCGAGGCGATGCGCACGGCCGTGACCGCCCTGGTCGAGCGGCTCGCCCCGCTGGCGGCCGCCGACGACCGGGCCCTCGCCGACGACCCGTGGCGGCTGACCGACCTCGCCGAGCGGATGTCCGGCCGGCTGGGCTGGCTGCTGTCGAAGGTGCTCAACGCCGAGAAGCTGGCGCTCGCCCCGGCCGAGGCGGCGCTCCTGGTGGCCGCGCCCTTCGCCCATGTGGCCTGCGCGAACCGGGTCGCGGTCGAGGCGCTGTCGGCCGGGCCCACCGACCTGGCGACGTCGGCCGCACCGGCCGCTGCTCCCTCCCCGCTCCGGGCCGGTTACGAGCAGTTCGTCACGGGCCGCGCCCGGCTGGTCCGGCGCGCCGCCCAGGCCGAGCGCGGCGGCGACGCGGCGGGGACGGCGGGCATCGCCTGGTGGCTGTTCCGCCAGTGGCTGGCGGGCAGGCCGGGCGGCCACCACGAGAACGTCCTGACCGGCCTGCGCGGACCGGTCGGCGCGCTCACCGAGCACCTCACGGCACCCGGGGACCGGGATCTGGTCGCCGAACTGTTCGCCCTGGACGCCCTCCCGAGCCTGCTGCGCTCGCTCCGGACCTCCTACGACACCACCGCGATCCGTCCGGTCCGCCAACTGGCCGGCGCCACCGAGGCGGAGCAGTACGTCCGGGAGGAACTGCTCGGCGCGCTGCTCGCGGTCGCGCACCAGTTGGCCGTCGACCCGTTGCGGCTGCCGGACGTCGTGGTGGAGCACCTGGGCATCTCGTACGCGGTCGACCTCGCCGAACTGCACGGGACGATCCAGGGCGCCCGCTGGGACCCGCGCGGCCGGACCAGGGTGCTCACCGCTGCCTGCCACCACCCCGCGGTCGGCCTGGCGCTCCGCCAGCACGCCGCCGCGCTGGACACCCTGCTGGGCGCGATCGACCTCCATGCCGGCGCCGACCCCCAGCTCGCCCCGCTCCAGGACCTGCCGGTCCACGCGACCGCCGACCAGGTCCACGCCGCCGCGGACGAGCGGGGGCGGCCCATCTACGAGTCCACCGACCTGCGGTTCCGGCTCGCGGACGACCGGATCCAGGAACTCCTGATGGGGGAGCAGCTCTACGGCGACCAGGCGTTGGCGATCCGCGAGCTGTACCAGAACGCGCTCGACGCCTGCCGCTACCGGGACGCCCGCACCACCTACCTCCGCCGCCGCGACCCGCACGTGCCCGCCTGGTCGGGCCGGATCGACTTCCGCCGGGGCGTGGACGAGCGCGGCCAGGCCTACCTGGAGTGCCGCGACAACGGCATCGGCATGGGCGAGCGCGAACTGCGGGAGGTGTTCTCCTACGCGGGCATGCGCTTCGCCGACCTGCCCGAGTTCCTCGACGAGCAGGCGGCCTGGCGGGCCGAGGGTATTGAGTTCCACCCCAACAGCCGCTTCGGCATCGGGGTGCTGAGCTACTTCATGATGGCCGACGACATCTCGGTCACCACCTGCCGCCTGGACCGCGACGGCCACCCCGGCGACCGCCTCCAGGTGGACATCGCCGGCCCGGGCTCGGTCTTCCGCATCCGCAACCTGGGACGGGGCCACGACGCCGGCACCGTCGTCCGGCTGCACCTGCGGAGTCCGGAGACGGCGCCGTCGTGCACGGATCTGCTGCGGCGGCTGCTGTGGATCGCCCCGTACGACGTGACGGCGGAGGACCAGGAGGAGCGGCTGCTCTGGGAGGCGGGTGTGCTGTCGCCGTTCGCGCCCATGGGAGAGGACGACCAGGGCGGTCCCGACAGGTCTGAGCTGGCCGAGGTCCGTGTGGACGCCACGGAGCGTCCGGGCATGTGGTGGCTGAGTTCCTGGGGCGGAGTCCTCTCGGACGGCCTCTGGGCCGGGGAGCGACTGTTCGGAGCCGTGGTCGATCTGAAGGGGCTTCAGGCACCGAGGTTGACCGTCGACCGCACCCGTGTCCTGAGTTACGACACCGACTACGTAGCCGGACTGCTGCGCGAGCAGATTCCGGCGCTTCTGCGCCAGGAAAGCCGGGTCCTCACCCACGACTGGCTCTCGGAACTGGTCGACCATGACCCTCTCCTGGCCGACGCCATTGCCGAGTCGGCGGTCGCCGCCGCATACCGGCCGTGGGCCGTGCGCGGCCACGAGGTGGACGTCACCGCCGTGGGGTGCTTCCCTTCGGATGCCTCGCTCCTCGGACTGCGTGATGCGCCCGTTCCCAATCCGATCGGCAATCTCGTCGGTGTCCCGAGGCACATCGAGGACTGGCGGGCCTTGGCGTGGGCCGGCTCCGGCATCCCCGGGGTGAAGGCAGCAGCCAGTACCGGCATGCCGGTGGCCAGGCCGACCGACCGGTTCGTCCTTCAGTCGAGGGAACTGCACGGGGCACGCAGTTTCGAGGCCTCCAAATCGAACGAGATTTCCGACTGGTTGGATTCGGCCGCACCGGTGCCGCTCGGGCACATTCTGGCTGCGGCACAGCGGATCGGATGCCCACCGAGTGAGGTGGGCGTCCGGCTCACGCAGCTTGGATACCGGTTGCCGGCGGGCCATCGACTCCCGCAGTCCTTCGACGTGAACGATCTCGGAATCCTCAGTCGAGACCTCGATGGGCAACCTCCGTGGCTCGACCCGGAGGAGCCCGTATCGCTCCGACATGTCCTGTCGGCCGCCGACAAATTGGGCTTCGCACCGGAAGCGGTGGTGGACCGGCTGAATGCCCTCGTCGACGGGTCGGTGGAGCAGCTGGCACTCCCGAAGTCTCCTGAGGCCGTGGGACTCGTGCGTGCCCTGGATCTGGCTCCTGGGAGTCCGGTGTCCCTGCGGCAGGTGCTGAGCGTGGCGCAGCGGACGGGACGTCGCCCTGGTGACGTCGTGCGGGATCTGGCGGAACTCGGCCACGCCTACACAGGCCCGGCGGTGCCGACGAACGTCGAACAAGGCGACCTGATGGTGCTGAGTCGTGATCTCGACGAGAGGAGTCCGTGGCTGGAGACCGGGGAAGCGGTGTCGGCCTGGCATGTTCTGTCGGCTGCTTCGCGGCTCGACCGCACACCGGCGGCTGTCATCGCGAGGCTGGCGCAGCTCGGCCACGGTGTGGCGGGAGGCGCGAGTGGACCGTCGGCTCCGGTACCTGACGACATGGCGCTGCTCATCGCCGAGGAGGAGGGGTCGGTAGGGCCGCTGAGAAGGGCCGGTGCCCAGGTGTCGATGGGACATGTCCTGTGGGTGGCGCACTTCCGGGAGCGTTCGCCGAGAGTCGTGGTCGACAGGCTCATGGAGCTCGGCTACCGGGTGCCCGAGGGCATCGAGGTCCCCGACCGGGCGCTGCCGGACGACCTCCTGATCCTGAGTGCGGACCTGAACTGGCGTGAACCCTGGTTGCCGCCGGGGCAGCCGGTGCCGGTGGGCCATGTCCTGCGAGCCGCCGGCAGGCTGGGGGACCGGTCACCCCGGCAGGTCGCCGACCGGCTGGCGGAATTCGGTCACCCGCTGGCCGACCCCTCGTTCCTTCCCGAGACGGTGCACTCCGACGACCTTCTGCTTCTCAGCGCGTACCAGAGCGGGCAGGCGCCTTGGCTACGGACGGGGGAACCGTTGGACGTCTGGCACGTCCTGTTGTGTACGGCGGAAACCGGTCTGCCGCCCGGTGAGGTGGTGGCCAGGCTTGCCGACCTGGGCCACCGGTTGCCGGACGGCATCGCGGCACTGCAGGAGGCCGTGGCGTTGGTGCCGGAGTTCGGCGGGGGACCGCGTCCGGAGCGCCCGGTCTCCCTCGTGGACGTACTCCGGCTGGCGGGTCGCCAACATGATCCGGCCGATGTGGCGCGGCGGCTTCGCGCGATGGGTTTCACGTTCGCCGGGGACGTCGTCTACGAGTGACCCGCAGTCACCCGCCCGTTCCCCGTGGTTCGGACACCCGTTCTGACCTGGTAGTGTTCTTCCTGTCGCGAGGGAAACGAACAGAATCCCCCGTCAGGCGTCAGCGGTGCTACCAGAGCACGTCCCACTTTCAGTGGGAAGAGTCCGTGCAACCCGGGCCTGGCGCTCCACGGTCGAACGGGCCCGGTACCTTCCCAGGTACCGGGCCCGTTCGCGTTCCTGCAGTCGCGTCAGCGGAGCATGCCCCGGACGGCCTCGGGGTCGGTCGGGGCCAGCGGGGCGGCGTCGGGCGAACCCGTGGCGCCGGTGAGGGACTTGGCGGCCGGGGGCGGGGTCACGTAGACCGGGTCGGGCTCGGCGCCGGGGGCGCAGGTCTTGGCGATCCGGCCCTTGCCGCTCGGCAGGCTGCCGTCGCGGAGGTAGGCGGTGAAGGTGTCGTCCAGGCAGGCGTTGCCGTGGAACAGGATCTCGTGGAAGCTGCCGCCGTCCTGGACGACGAGCTTGGCGCTGGGCAGCGCGTCGCGCATGGCGAGCCCGCCCTCGTAGGGGGTGGCGCCGTCCTCGGTGGACTGGAACAGCAGCACGGGCGGCAGGCCCTTGCCGGTGATCTTCAGTCGGCCGGCCCGGTTGCCCTCGTAGGGCCAGAACATACAGGCGGCGTTGTACCACATGTTGTTGTAGGTGTAGAAGGGCGCGACGGCGTCGACCTTGGCCTGGTCCTTCTTCCAGTACTCCCAGTCGCGCGGCCAGGCGTTCTCGGTGCACTGGACCGCGTTGTAGGCGGGGAAGGAGCCGTCGTCGGCGCCGGGGGCCGCGTAGCGGTTGTAGGCGATGGCGAGCGGCCGGGTGTCGTGCTGGGTGACGTACGCGGAGAGCACGGTGGCCATCCGGGGCCAGCGGAGGAAGTTGTAGCCGCCGCCGTAGAAGGTGTCCTCGAACTCGGCCGGTCCGATCTTCCCGACGGCCGGGGCGGCGTCCAGCGGGTCGGTCCGCAGGGCGGCCTCGACCTGGTCGTAGGCGCGCTGGATGTCGGCGGGGTCGGTGCCGAGGTGGTAGACGGAGTCGGCCTTGGCGGTCCAGGCCGTGAAGGCCTCGAAGCGGCGCTGGTGCTCCTTGTCCTGGAGCTTGTTGTGCTCGTACCAGGTGGTGGTCGGGCCGACGATGCTGTCGAGCACCATCCGGCGCACCCGGGACGGGAACAGCTGTCCGTAGGTGGAGCCGAGCGAGGTGCCCCAGGAGCCGCCGTAGAAGTTGATCTTCGGCTCGCCGAGTGCCCGCCGGATGCTGTCCATGTCGCGGGCGTTGTCGACGGTGGTCATGTGGGGGAGCAGCCAGGACCAGTCGGCCGCGCAGTCGGAGGCGTAGCCGGCGGCCTTCTTCAGCCAGGCCTTCGCGGTGCCCTGGTCGATCTGGTAGTCGGGGCGCTCGGCGTCGAAGTAGTCGGGGTCGCAGACGACATGGGGCTCGCTGCCGTTGGTGCCGCGCGGGTCGAAGCCGATCCAGTCGTAGGTGGAGGCGACGTCGGCCGGGATCTGTCCGGAGATGAAGGCGGGCATCCAGAGGCCGGAGTTCCCCGGGCCGCCGGGGTTGAGCAGGATCGGGCCCTGGCGCTTGTCCTTGGGTGCGGTGGCGGGGAGCCGGTTCAGCTTGATCTTGATCTTCCGGCCGCGCGGGTCGGAGTAGTCGACCGGCACGTCGAGCATCGCGCACTGCAGCGTCGGCGCGGCCGGGTCCTCGCAGGAGCTCCAGGCCAGGGTGCCCTGCCCGGTGTCGGACAGCACGCTCCGGTCGTCGAGTCCGTCGGCCCCGGGCTCGACGCCGACGGCGGCGGCGCCGCCGAGGAGGGCGATGGCGGTGGCGGCGGACAGTAAGGTGATGACTTTTCTCATGGTGAGCATGATGTGATATGTGCAATGTCACATCCACTCAGCTGACGTGACGTTATGAAGCTGTGATGGCACGGCGGTTCGGCGGCGGCAGCCGTTCGTGGTCCGGTGCACCCGCTCCGACCTGGTACTGTTCTTCCTGTCGCGAGGGAAACGAACAGAATCCCCCGTCAGGCGTCAGCGGTGCTACCAGAGCACATCCCACTTTCAGTGGGAAGAGTCCGTGCAACCCGGGCCTGGCGCTCCACGGTCGAACGGGCCCGGTACCTGAAGAGGTACCGGGCCCGTTCGCGTTTCCCCGGGCCCGGGAGGCGGGCCCGTCTCCCGGGCCCGCTCCGGTCAGACGCGGACCGGGAGTCCGGCGGCGCGGGCCAGCAGGGCGGCGGTGGCGCGGCCGGCCTCGACGGCGTGCGGTGCGCGGGCGGCGACGCAGTGCCCGAGGGCCGGGTCGTACTCGGTCAGGATGACGCCCGCGTGGTCGGTTTCGGGCTGGAGGAACTCGGCCGCCGGCGTCAGCAGGGCGGTGTCCAGGGCCCGGGTGGTGTCGGCGGGGACCAGGTCGTCCCCGGTGCCGTGGACCAGGAACAGCGGGACGGGGGAGGGCCGGTCGGCGAGGGCGGCGAGGGGTGCCTCGCCGGTGGTGACCGACGGGCGGGCGTAGCTGGACGCGATGCCGACGGCCGCCGTGGGGCGGCGGTCCTCGGCGAGGTCGCGCTGGGTGGCGACGGCTATCGCCTCCCGGCCGGACATCGACCAGCCGGCCAGGACGAGGCCGAGCGCGGTGTCGCCGCCGTGGTCGGCCGCGTGCCGGTGGGTGTACTCCAGCGAGGCCAGCAGATCGGCGCGGCCGCTGTCCTCCGCGTCGGAGCGCCAGTCCGGGGTGAGCACCAGCAGGCCGTGCCCGGCCGCCTCCCGGGCGAGCGGGGCGAGTTCGAAGCGTGAGTCGGGGGCCTTCCCGTGCCAGAGGAGGAGCACGGGCCGGGGCCCGGCGGGGTCGGCCGCCGGGCGGTGGACGTCCAGGAACCGGCCGGGGGCGTACTCGACGGTCTCGGCCGGGGTGGTGACGGACATGGGTGGTTCTCCTGCGGTTCGGGCGGGTGTTCCGGACTGGTACTGTTCTTCCTGTCGCGAGAGAATGATCTCTCGTCAGGCGTCAGCGGTGCTACCAGAGCACGTCCCACTTTCAGTGGGGAGAGTCCGTGCAACCCGGGCCTGGCGCTCCACGGTCGAACGGGCCCGGTACCTCCTCAGGTACCGGGCCCGTTCGCGTTCCCGGGTCCGGATGCCGAAGCGTTCCCGGGGCCGGACGCCGGAGCGGGCCCGTTCGCCTCACCCGACCGGGCGGTCGGAGCCGAGTTCGCGGGAGATCCGCAGGCCGACCTGGGCGACCACCGGGCCGAGGGCGCGGACCCGGGCGGCGGTCATCCGGGAGGTCAGGCCGGAGATCGAGAGGGCGGCGGTGACCTCGCCGGTGTGGTCGAAGATCGGGGCGGCGACGCAGCGGACCTCAGGCTCGTTCTCGCGGTCGTCGATGGAGTAGCCGCGGGCGCGGATCCGGGCGAGGTCGGCGCGAAGCCGGGGCTCGTCGGCGATGGTCCAGGCGGTGACCGGCCGCAGCCCGGCCGCGACCACCTCGGTGACCGCCTCCTCGGGGAGCCAGGCCAGGATCGCCTTTCCGGTGGCGGTGCAGTAGGCGGGGGCCCGGCTGCCTACCCGGGAGGCCATCCGGACGTTGGTCTCGTCCTCGACCTTGTCCAGGTAGACGATGCCGGGCGCCTGCCAGACGGTCAGGTGGACGGTCTCGCCGGCCTCGCGCTGGAGGCGGCGCAGGTGCTCGGCGGCGACGCTGCGCAGGTCGAGGGTGGAGAGGTAGGCCTGGCCGAGCCGGAGCGAGCCGTGGCCGAGCCGGAACCAGCCGGTCTCGCGGTCGCGGTCGAGCAGGTGCTCGTCGAGCAGCGGGCCGGTCAGCCGCAGCACGGTCGACTTGTTGAGGTCGAGCGCCTCGGCGAGCTGGGCGAGCGGCACGCCGCGCCCGTCGCCGTGGTCGCGGACGTAGCCGAGGACGGACAGCGCGCGGCGCAGCGACGACGACTGGTTGCGCTCGCCCGCCGCCTTCCGCGGTTTCCCGGTGGTGGCGGCGGTCTGCTCCGTCATCGGTCCGTTCCCCTCTCGTTCCGCCGTCCGACTGCGGCGGTTGTCGAACCGTACCCCCTACGGGCATGCGGGCCGCGTTTTCGATACAGCGTTGTGCACTGCAAAACTTCCCGAATCGGCTCTTGTTGGGCGTCCGCGCCCCCGCCTAACGTCCCTGGCATCGAGCAGGCGACGCCGCCCGTCAGAGCGGCCGCACTGCCGTACCCACCCGCGTCACCACCCCCACATCCACCATCGGCCCCGGTCAGGGCCTGCTGCGACGTGCCCGTCCGCGACGGCGCGTCCCGGCGGCAGCTGTCGGGAGGGGAGGCTTCCCACCCATGCGCATCGTCAGACTGACCACCGCGGCCGCCGTCCTCGCCGCCACCTGTCTTGCCGCCGCCTGTTCACCCGGCACCGCCGTCCCGGCCGGGGAGAAGGCCGCCGACGACAAGAGCGGCACCCTCCAGGTCTGGCTGTACAACGAGGCCGGCAACGCCGCCAAGGAGGCGGTGGTCGCCAAGGCGGTCACCGAGTTCCAGACGGCCCACCAGGGCGTCACCGTCAACGTCAGCTACATCGACACCGACGCCTCGGCCCGCGCCGCCAAGATGAAGGGCGCGTTCAACGACCCCAACAGCGCCCCGGACCTGGTCGAGTTCGGCAACACCGACCTGCCCGGCTACGTCGCGGCCGGCGGCCTCGCCGAGATCGGCGCCGACCTCGACCAGTGGGCGGACAAGGGCGACCTGGACCCGGCGATCGCGAAGACCGCCGTGCTCGACGGCAAGACCTACGGCCTGCCGTGGTGGGTGGGTGTGCGCGCGCTGTACTACCGCACCGACCTGTTCACCGAGGCCGGACTGGCCGCGCCGGCCTCCTACGACGAACTGGTCGCCGCCACCCGGAAGATCCACGCCGCGCACTCCGACACCTTCGGCATCGCGATCGGCGGCAAGTACACCTTCGGCGCGCTGCCCTTCGTCTGGGACGCGGGCGGCGACATCGCCGCCAAGGACGGCGACAAGTTCAAGGCGGCGATCGACTCGGCCGCCTCGCAGGCCGGGGTGAAGCGCTACACGGACCTCTTCGACGAGGCCGGCTGCCCGGCGCAGCAGTGCGCCGACCTCACCGGCGGCAAGACCGTCGACCTGTTCGCGGCCGGCAAGGCCGCCATGGCGATCCTGCCCAACTCCAGCCGCAGCAAGGTGGACGCGGGCGCGGCCAAGGGCAAGTACGCGGTCGTCCCGCTGCCCGGCGCCAAGGCCGGCACCATCGCCCCCGCCTTCGCCGGCGGCAACAACCTCGGCGTCATGAAGGCGGCCAAGCACCGCACCCTGGCCGTGCAGTTCGCCCAGCTGCTGGCCGGCCCCGGCTACCAGGAGCAGATGTACGACGCGATGGGCAACCTGCCGACCCTGAAGTCGGTCAACGCCAAGGTCGCGGCCAAGGACGCCTTCCTGAAGCCGTTCACCGACACCGTCGCAGCGGGTACCCGCTTCGTCCCGCTGGACCAGGCCTGGGCGCAGATCGACGCGCAGTCCGTCATCCCGACCATGCTCCAGCAGGTCGTCACCGGCAAGGCGGACGTGGCGAAGGCCTCGGGCGACGCCGCCACGCAGATCACCTCGGCCTTCGCCGCCCGCTGAGCCCGCCCCCGGGAATCCAGAGAGCAGGTCCCGCACGTGTCCGCACCCACCACGACCGCCCCGGCGGCGCCGCCCTCCCCGAGCGGGCGGCGCCGGGGCGCCGCGGCGGCCGCGCCCCCGCGCGGCCGCCGCCGTACCCCACTGCTGCTCCTGCTGCCGGCGGCGGTCGTCATGATCCCGCTGGTCGCCTACCCGATCTACCAGCTCGGTCTGCTGTCCGTCCTGAACTTCGGGCAGGCGCAGGCCTCCGGCGGGGTGCCGACGAGTTTCGTCGGCCTCGGCAACTACCGGAGGATCCTGAGCGACGGGCAGTTCTGGTCGGTGCTGTCGCAGACGCTCGGCTTCGCCGCGTTCTGCGTCGTCGCCACCCTGGCCGTCGGCGCCACCCTCGCGGTGCTGCTGACCAGGGTGGGCCGGGTGCCCCGGCTGGTGCTGACCACCGCCGCGATGGCGGCCTGGGCGGCGCCGGCGATGACCGGCTCGACGGTGTGGAGCTTCCTGTTCGACACCAACCTCGGCCTGGTCAACAAGACCCTGGTGGGCATCGGCCTGGACGGCTTCCACGAGTTCAACTGGTTCTACGACAAGTGGACGGCCTTCCTGATCGTCGGCGCCGTCGTCGTCTGGCACTCCTTCCCGTTCGTCATGGTGACGCTCTACGCGGGCATCAGGGCGATCCCGGCCGAGGTGCTGGAGGCGGCGGCGCTGGACGGCGCCAACACCTGGACCACCTTCCGCCGGATCACCGCCCCGATGCTCCGGCCGATCCTGACCATCGTGGTGATCCAGTCGGTCATCTGGGACTTCAAGGTCTTCACCCAGATCTATGTGATGACCGAGGGCGGCGGCATCGCCGGCCAGAACCTCGTGCTCAACGTCTACGCCTACCAGAAGGCCTTCGCCTCCTCCCAGTACGGGCTGGGCGCGGCCATCGGCGTGATCATGCTGCTGGTCCTGGTCGTCCCGACCGTCCTCTACATCCGCTCGCTGCGCAGGACGGGGAACGAACTGTGAACGCCCGTAGCCGCTGGCGCCTCGGCGCCAACACCACCGCCCTCCTGGTGGCCGTCGTCACCGCCTTCCCGATCTTCTGGATGGTGCTCTCGGCCTTCAAGCCGAAGGGCGAGGTGCAGTCGCTCGACCCCCGGCCGTGGACGGCCCACCCCACCCTGGAGAGCTTCCGCCAGGTGCTGAGCGTGGACGGCTTCGGGCGGTACTTCGTCAACAGCCTGGTGATCGCGCTGTCCGTGGTGGTGCTCTCCGCGCTGGTCGTCTTCCTCGCGGCGGTCGCGGTGACCAGGTTCAGGTTCCGTTTCCGCACCACCGTCATGGTGATGTTCCTGATCGCCCAGATGATCCCGGTCGAGGCGCTCACCATCCCGCTGTTCTTCATGTTCCGCGACGCGGGCCGGTTCGCGCCGGGCATCGGCCTCAACACCCTGGCCTCGCTGATCCTGGTGCAGCTGGCCTTCTCGCTGCCGTTCGGGATCTGGATGATGCGGGGCTTCGTCGCCGCGGTGCCGGTGTCGATCGAGGAGGCCGCGCAGATCGACGGCGCGAGCCGGACCCGGATCCTCTGGACGGTCCTGCTGCCGCTGGTCGCCCCGGGGCTGGCCGCGACCAGCGTGTTCTCCTTCATCGCGGCGTGGAACGACTTCGTCTTCGCCAAGACCTTCATCATCAGCGCGACCGAGAACCAGACCCTGCCCTCCGCGCTGCTGGTGTTCTTCAAGCCGGACGAGAACGACTGGGGCGGCATCATGGCGGCCTCGACGCTGATGACCGTGCCGGTGCTGATCTTCTTCATCGCGGTGCAGCGCAAGCTGGTCTCCGGACTGGCGGGCGCCGTCAAGGACTAGGGCCTCTCTTTCGGCCCGAGAGCCGGCAGGGCCGGTCCTTCGGCGGAAAACGCCGTGACGGAGGGGCTGCGGCGGGTGTAGCGTCCGGGCCCGTGGAGGTGGGGTCCATGGACCGGGAACGTGCCGACGGGCAACTCGCGCAGATCGCCGAGACGGTGGGCCTCGCCCGCCGTCTCGGCACCCGTGTCTGGCTGCGGGGCGGCTGGGCGATGGACTTCTTCCTCGGCGCGTGGACCCGCGACCACGAGGACATCGACTGGTTCGCCCCGGCCGCCGACGCCGCCCTGCTCGCCGCCGGCCTCCGCGCCCTCGGGTACGCGCCGCTGGAGGGCGTCCCGCCGGAGCAGCAGCTGGACTTCGTCAAGGACGGCCTGGAGTCGAGCTTTACCCTGGTGGACCTTGCGCCGGACGGCCGGGTGCTGGTGGCCGGCGGGCCCTGGGCCGGGACGGCCTGGCCGGCCGGGCTGCTGGACGGGCCGCCGGGGCGGCTCGACGGGCTGGTCTGCCCGGTGGTCGCGGCCGAGGCGCAGATCGAGATCAAGCGGATGATGCCGGTCTGGGACCCGCGTCGCCCCCGGCGGGCGAAGGACGCCGAGGACATCGCCCGCCTGCGGGCGGCCCTGGCGGAGGCGTAACGCCCGCAGGGCCCGGCGCTGTGGTCAGGAGACGCCGCGCGGCCGGAACTGGACGCTGATCCGCGGCCCCGCCGGCCGGGCCGTCTTGGGGACGGCGTGCTCCCAGGTCCGCTGGCAGGAGCCGCCCATCACCAGCAGGTCGCCGTGCCCCAGCCGGTGCCGGAGCACCGGACCGCCGCCGCCCCGGGGCCGCAGCAGCAGGGCCCGGGGCTCGCCGACGGAGAGGATCGCCACCATGGTGTCCTCGCGCTCCCCGCGCCCGATCCGGTCGCCGTGCCAGGCCACGCTGTCCCGGCCGTCCCGGTAGTAGCAGAGCCCCAGCGTGCGGAACGGCTCGCCCAGCTCGGGCCGGTAGTACGCGCTCAGCGCCGTCCGGGCCGCGCCCAGCACCGGGTGCGGCGGCGGGTCGGCCTCCCGGTAGGAGGCGAGCAGCCGGGGGACGTCCACGGTCCGCTCGTACATCTCGCGGCGTTCGGCCCGCCAGGGCACCTCGGCGGCCAGTTGTTCGAACAGTCGGTCGGCGCCGCGCAGCCAGCCGGGCAGCACGTCCACCCAGGCGCCCGCTCCCAGGACCTCCCGGCGCACCCCGGTCGGCGACCCGGTCAGCAGCCCGGTCAGCGGCCCGAGGACCGGCCCGGCCGGTCCCGGGTCGTCGAACAGGGACGGCTGGCGGTGGACGGCGGCGGTGGTGCTCATGGCTCCAGCCTACGCCTGGAATCGAACATATATGCGAGTGAAGGGATGGGTGGGGTGGTCGGATGGGGTGGGCGGACCGATTTCTGACCAGGGGCGATCGCCTGCTAGTGTTCATCCCGTCGAAAGGAAACGATCTTCGCGGAGCGGGGATCGGATCGGTTCGAACAGGCGTCAGCGGTGCTACCAGAGCACGTCCTACTTTCAGTAGGAAGAGTCCGTGCAACCCGGGCCTGGCGCTCCAACGGAAGCGGTCGTCCCCCTCGGGGGGCGGCCGCTTTGTCGTTGTGCCGGAGTGTGGGTGCCCTCGGTCCTATCGCACCCGTGGCTCGAAACCCGTCGGCATGGCCGACAATCGGCCAAGGTCCCGCACCAGGTGGTTCGTTCGTTCGTATCACGTACGGGCGTCCGGGCAGCGGCGATGGCGGGCGTCCAGAGCTGACGATGCGTCAAAGGATGGCCGAAAACACCGGGTTGTGGTGTGAATATGCCACTGGAATGTTCGTCGTACGAGTTCCGGCAGTAGCCTTCCGTGTCGAACCCGCCACTCGTCGTGGCGGTCCGGTCGGCGCCCGACGGCCACGCCCTGCGCCGTGTCCTGCGCCGCTTCCTCCCCGAACCCCTCCGAAGGAGCCCGAGTGCCGGGTATCGACGAGTGCCTGTCCCAGGCGATGGCGATCGCCGGGGCCCGCGCCGCCGGTCTGATCGACTGGAGCAGCGGCCTCGCCCTTGGCAGCGTCGGAGTCAGTCCGACCGGCGACCACGACACCACGGCAGCGGAGGCGACCGACCTGGTCCGGGCGGCCGTGGAGGGAGCCACCTTCACCGCGGCGGAGGACGGCAAGGCACCGTTGCAGGACATCATCCTGACCGCGGGCCGCAGTTACCACCTGCTTTGCTTCATCGATACCGTCTTCGACAGCCGGCTCGTCCTGCACCTCTGGCTGGACCGGGCCGAGGGCAACCTCGCCGGCGCCCGCTACCGGCTCCAGTCGCTCGCCGAGGAGCTGGTGCTCGGATGACGAACCCCGTCACCAGCGACCCGGCCGCCACCGCCGGCACCCAGGTCGGCTTCCGGCCACCGGCCGGCCCGGTGGCGCCCGTGCTCCCGGTCGCCGTCGACCCCGGCTGGACCCCGGGCGCGGCCGTCGAACGGCTCGCCGCCGAACGGGCCACCGGGGCTCTGCGCGGCCCCGCCGGAACCGTCTACCTCGTCGACGGCCTGGTCGCCCACGCCGAGTCCGACCGGGCACCCGACCTCGCCGCCCTGCTCACCACCAGCGGCCGGCTCGACCCGGACACCTGGCAGGAGGCCGTCCACCGCTTCGGCCCCTACGCCCGGGTCGGCGAAGCCCTGGTCGAACAGCGGAGGCTCACCCGCGGCGAACTCGAACTCTGTCACCTCGGCACCCTCTACGACGCCGCCTGCTTCCTGCTCGACACCCCCGCCACCCTCGCCTCCTGGACCTTCGCCCCGGGCATGCGGCACTGGCTCGGCCCGGTGGCCGCGGTCGGCGCCCACCGGCTCCGTCGGGAGGCCGAACGCCGGCGGCACCTGCTCGACCGGATCTGGCCCTCGGCGCAGCTCGACACCGTGCCGCTGCGCCGGACCGCCGCCCAGGCCCCCGCCCCCGGGCGCCACGCCCGCCGGGTGCGCCCGCCGACCCGGCGCCAGTACGAGCTGCTCGACCACGCGGACGGCCGGAGAACCGCCGCGGAGCTGGCCCGGCTGTTCGGCCGGTCCGCGTTCGCGACCACGGCGGACGTCCGCCGTCTCGCCGCTGCCGGACTGCTCGCCGGGACGGGCGTCGGCACCGGGAGCGGTGTCGGCACCGGGTGCGCGGCGGGGGTCGGGCCGGGGCCGGGCGTCGGGCCGGGCGCGGGCGTCGGGCCGGTCGGCGCGGTGCCGGGGCCGAGACGGACCGGCGGTCTGCACCGGCGCGTTCCCGGTGCGGCGCTCGCCGCGCTCACCGGCCGCGCGGCACCGCCCGTCCCCACGGCTCCGGCCGTACCGACGGCTCCGCCCGTACCGGCGCAGGCCGCGTCCGGGTCGCGGACCACCGCCCTCCCGCTCACCGCCGCCGACCCGGACACAGCGCTGCTGATCCGGGTCCGAACCCTTCTGGAGGCCAGACTTTGAACCACTCCCCGCCCGCGACGCCCCCCGCACGGCCATGAGGCGGGCGCTCAAGCAGCGTGTCGGAAGGAGACAACTGATCGCCTTGGAGACCGAGCTGCTGGCCGAACTCCGCGCCATCAAGCACCGGGTACCGCATCTCGCCGGCGGTCTGGTGGCCAGTGTGGACGGCCTGTTGGTCGCCCACGACACCCACGGGACCGAGCCCTCGAGCCTGGCGGCGATGACCGCGGCCTCGCTCAGCCTGGCCCAGCGGCTCGCCGACAGCACCGGCCAGGGCGAGTTCCGGGAGTCGCTGGTCCGCGGTGAGCACGGCTATGTCGCCACCTACGCGGCGGGAGGAAGCTGCGTGCTCACCCTCCTCGCCCACCCGGACGCGAACGTCGGCCGCCTGCACCTGGAGGCCCGCCGGTCCGCCCAGCGCATCACCGCGCTCCTGAACGACACGCTCCTGCCCAAGGACGCCCGGGAGTACTGACATCCCGCCCCGGGTCTCCGGCGGGCCGATCCGTCGACCTACCGCTGTACCGACCTACCGACATACCGGCATACCGACTTCCACCCACCGACATACCGACTTTTCGGCGTACCGACGCACCGACGTACCGACGCACCGACGAACTGGAGACAGTGACATGACCGACGCCGCAGGCGCGCTCAAGCAGGCCATGACCGTGATCGAGGGCGCCATCGGCGCGGCCCTGGTCGACTACAACAGCGGCATGGCGCTCGCGACCCTCGACGGCCCCGGTGGCTTCGACCTCAACGTCGCCGCCGCCGGCAACACCGACGTGGTCCGGGCCAAGATGCGCACCATGGACATGCTCGGCCTGGGTGACGGGATCGAGGACATCCTCATCACCCTCAGCAGCCAGTACCACCTGATCCGCCCGCTCACCGGCCGCAGCGGCAAGGGCCTCTTCCTCTACCTGGCGCTGGACAAGGGCCGGGCGAACCTGGCGATGGCCCGCCACCAGCTCACCAGGATCGAGGCCGATCTGGAGGTCTGACCGGCGCCCCTCCCGGCGCCGGACTCCCCGGTGACCGACCGGACCGAGCAGTGGTCCGGTCGGCCGCCGGGGCGGCGTCGTCCGCGAGCGGCCCGTCGGGACCGGTGGGACGCCGCCGGTCCCGACGGGCCGGACCAGGACGGCTCAGCGGCAGTGCCGGACGACCGTGCCCCCGCTACGTCCTACTGCTCCGGCTCCCAGGCACGGAGCAGGTCGAGCAGCCCTGCGTCTCCGTCGACGCGCAAGGATTCGGCCTTGATGCGGTCGTACAGGTAGAGGACCAACTCACTGGCCGTGCCGTGGACGGAGGCGCCGGCTGCGTCCGGGGCCTCTCCGGTCGCGGCAGTGGGCGTGGGGATGCGGGCGGAGCGTGCGCCGTCGCCGTCGACCGTGAGGCGCCAGGAGCGGCCCTCGGCGGCGTGGAAGTCGAAGGCCGTGGGCTTGTGCGGCCAGGCACTCGACGTCGCGCAGACGGCGAACAGGAATTCCTCCACACCGTCGAGTGCCACCTCGAGCGGCAGCGGCTGCGGGGCGCCCCCGGCGAGCCGGGCGTCGTAGGTGTGCACCGCGCTCTCCTGGACGCGGTGCCGGGCGACTCCGCCGGAGGTCCGCGGGGTCTGCAGGGCACTCCACCACGCCCAGCAGTCGGCGTCCGGGCCCGCCTCGCGCAGGGTGCTCAGCAGAAGCTGCGTCGACGCGGCCAGCCAGGCCAGCAGGGCCTCGCGCTCCTGCGGCAGTTCCAGAGCGGCGCGCGCGGCGACGGCCTCGGCCGGGGGGCCGTCGGCGGGCCCCGCGGCGACGATGGCGGCCCAGAAACGGTCCCCTCCACCCAGGTGCTTCACCAGATCGAACAGCGTCCACCCGGGGCAGGTCGTCACCTGTGCGTCGAGACTGGGCGCGGCGGCGACCGCGGCGCGGAAGGCGGTCGACCGTTCGTCGATCAGTCGCAGCAGGTCGGGGAACTCAAGATTCTTTTCCACGCCGGATGTCTATCACCGTGCTCCGGTGGTCGGACAGCGATTTTTCCCGGTCGCCGCCGGTCGGCCGTCGCGGACGTCGTCCTCGGGGGAGGACCGGTCGGAGACCGGGAGTTCATGTCGCGCCCGGAGCAACGGCATTGCGGCTCAGTCGGCCGGGTACCCGCCGACCAGTTCGGCCGGGCCGCCCGGCCGGTTCCGCGTCGCCAGCGCGGCCGCCGTCCGGGCCCAGGAGGCGGGCGTCAGCAGTGCCCGCGCCTGCGCCGGCGTGCAGAGCCGCCACTCGACCAGCTCCTCCGGGGCCAGCACGATCGACGAGAGCAACTCCTCGCCCACGGTGCCCCCGTCGAACAGGTACACCACCATGGCGGTATCCCGGTCCGCGGCCGGGTCCGCCGCCCGCCCCGGCATCCAGTCCAGCGCCAGCAGCCGGCCCGGCTCGAAGGACCAGCCCAGCTCCTCCCGAACCTCCCGCCGGGCCGCCGCCCGGGGCAGCTCCCGGTCGGCCTCGACGCCGCCGCCCGGCAGGGTCCAGTACGGCACCTCGCCGCCCGGAAGGTCCCACGGCCGCAGCCGCACCAGCAGGACCCGGCCCTCCCGGTCGGTGAACACCGTCCGCGCCTTGGCCCGGATCCGCGGGAGGCCGGCGTAGTAGGCGTCCCGGTCCAGCGGTGGCGGCGCCTCGCCGACCGGCGCGTCGCCCGCCGTCGGCGGCCACCACGCCGACAGTTCCGACAGCCCCGCCGGGCCGGTGTACTCCGGCACCGCGCCGGGCGTCAGCACATCGAGGACGTGCCCGACCGGGTGGCCGTCCTCCAACTCCAGCGGCCCGGCCGCGCGGGGCGCCCGCAGACAGGCCGTCACCCGCCGGGAGAGCCGCGGCGGCAGCGCGCGGCCCGCCTGCTCCGGCGTCAGCCAGGCCCAGCCGCCCACCTCGGCACGGTCCGGCGTGAACGCCGCCGCCTGCTCCGGCGTCAGTGGCTCGGCCCAGTACAGGTGGGCGGCGATCGGCGGACGGTGGTCGTCCCGGGTCCAGTCCAGGCAGGCCAGTGGCCCCAGCCGGGGCGTGAACCCCAGCTCCTCCTCGATCTCGCGCACCGCCGTCCGCCGCGGCGAGCGGTCCCGCGGCTCCCAACCCCCGCCCGGCACCGCCACCGGATGCCTCCGGTTGTAGGGCAGCCGCACCACCAGCACCCGCCCCCGCTCGTCCGGGAACAGCACCCCCGCCGCCGCCAGCAACTCCTGGCCCGAAGCCTCCGCCACCATCCGTACCCCCTTCGTCCGTCCGGTCATGTGTCACGACACCCCGTTCCACCGCCCCGGTTCCCCACCGCGGAGGTCATCGTGTCCTCGCAGGACGGAGCGGTCCCGGTGGAGCAACGTCTGGTGGCACTGCACCGGTGGGCTGGTGCGGTTCCTGGCCGACCTGATCGGCGGAGCACTTGAGCCCTGGGGCCTGCCCAGGGTCCGGTTGTTCGGGTCGTGCCGCGCGAGCCGTTCACGGAACCGTCGCGCCTCCCGGGTCCGCTACGACTGCCCCTGGTCAGGTCAGGTCAGGTCAGGTCAGGTCAGGTCGGGGGTGGGGGAGGGCGGCGAGGGCGGTGGTGGTGGCCTGGGTCATTCGGTGGTTCTGGCGGTCGGTGGCGCCGCGCAGGCGGGCGCAGCCCTCGACGGCGGCGAGGGCCAGCAGGCCGGGGAGGAGGTCGGTGCTGCGGTCGGCGACCCAGCGGGGGCCGCGGGTGGCCATCCCCCA
>NZ_LGDO01000053.1:0-24096 GCF_001279805.1 Streptomyces sp. XY431 | reverse complement strand
CCCCCCGCCCCCCACCGCCTCCTCCGCGGCCCAGTCCAGCGCCGCCAGACTCTCGGGAGACCCATCCACCCCGACCACGACGAATCCGCTCACATCAGCCTCCGCCCAACCCGACCCGGACGAACCCATACGCCCGCCCGCACCCCCTCCCTCCCCACCCCTCCCCAAGTCCACCCAGAGTCCAAGGTCCCCGCCACCCGACCGGTGGTCCCGGTGCCGCATCCGAGCACGGCCGATCCCGGGCGACACCCACCCGGCACCGGCTCGGTCCGGCTCGATTCCGGTTCTCTCGAATCAGGGGAGGGTGAGGATGCGGGGGCCGGTGGGGGTGATGGCGACGGTGTGTTCGACGTGGGCGGCGCGGGTGCCGTCGGTGGTGCGGAGGGTCCAGCCGTCGGGGTCGGTGGCGTGGGTGTCGGTGCCGCCGGCGATGAGCATCGGTTCGATGGCGAGGACCAGGCCCGGCTTCAGGGGGAAGCCGCGGCCGGGGCGGCCCTCGTTGGGGAGGTGGGGGTCCTCGTGCATGCGGCGGCCGATGCCGTGGCCGCCGTAGCCTTCCAGCAGGCCGTAGCGCGCGCCGCGGGCGACGGTGCCGATGGCGTGGGCGATGTCGCCGGTGCGGTTGCCGACGACCGCGGCGGCGATGCCGGCCGCCAGGGCGCGGCGGGCGGTGTCGATCAGCCGCTGGTCCTCGGGGCGGGGCGTTCCGACGGTGAAGCTGACGGCGGCGTCGCCCGCCCAGCCGTCCAGGAGGGCGCCGCAGTCGATGCTCACGAGGTCCCCGTCGCGCAGCCGGTAGGCGGTCGGGATGCCGTGCACGACGGCGTCGTTGACGGAGGCGCAGATGACGGCCGGGAAGGGCACCGGGGCGAAGGACGGCCGGTAGCCGAGGAAGGGCGAGGTCGCCCCCGCCTTCCGCAGTACCTCCCGGGCCACCTCGTCGAGTTCCCGCAGGCTCACCCCGACCCCGGCGGCCCGCTCGACCTCCGCCAGCGCGGTGGCGACCACTCGCCCCGACTCCCGCATCGCGGCCAGCGCCGCCTCCGACTTGAACTCCACCATGGGACCCCTCCGGGCATAGCTCCAATTCTTATACCGGTATTTGTATCACGGTCGAGTGGCGTCGGCGGGTGGCCTACCATCGGGGGCATGGTGAGGACTCCGCTGACCCCCGGGGAACGCGAGCGCGGCGAGCGCTTCGGTGTGCTGCTGCGCGAGGCGCGGGGCGGGCGCAGCATGGTCGAGGTGGCAGGGGCGGCCGGGGTGTCGGCCGAGACGCTGCGCAAGATCGAGACCGGACGGGCGCCGACCCCGTCGTTCTTCACCGTCGTGGCGCTGGCGTACGCGCTGGGGCTGTCGCTGGACGAGCTGGCCGCCGCGGCCGCGCTTCCGGACGCGGACGGGAGCGAGGCCGAGGCGCTGTCCGCCTGAGGCGGTCGACGGGGCCGGCGTCCCGGGGTCAGGCGGTGATACCGCCGTCGAGGACGAGGTCGGCGCCGACGGTGAAGGCCGACTCCTCGGAGGCGAGGTGCAGGACGGCGGCCGCGACCTCCTCGACGGCGCCGGCCCGGCCGACCGGGACGTCGCCCTTCATCCGGTCCGCCTTGTCGGCGGCGTTCTCGCCGGGGCGGGAGGACATGCTGGTGTCGACCGGGCCGGGGCTGACCATGTTGATCCGCACGCCGTCGGCGATGTGGTCGCGGGCGGCACTGCGGGTCAGGGTGGCAACGGCGGCCTTGGAGACGGCGTAGGCGCCGAGGTTCGGCAGCCGGACATGGGTGCCCAGGTTCGAGGCGATGTTGACGATCGCCCCGCCGCCGTTGGCGCGCTGGTGGGCGATCTGGTGCTTCATCGCGTACCAGGTGCCGTTGAGGTTGATGTCGATGACGCGCCGCCACTCCTCCTCCGCCACATCGGCGATCGGGGCTATGCCGCCGAGCACGCCGGCGTTGTTGACGGCGATGTCCAGGGCTCCCAGGTGCTCCACGGTCTCCCGGACCAGGCGGGCGGCGTCCGCGGAGTCGGAGACCGAGCCGACCAGGGCCACGGCGGTGCCGCCGTCCCGCTCGATCAGCGCGACGGTCTCGGCCAGGGCGCTCGCGGTACGGCCGGCGACGGCGACGCGGGCGCCCTCCCGGGCGAAGGCGAGGGCCACGGCTCGGCCGATGCCGCTGCCGCCACCGGTGACCAGGACGGACTTGCCGGTGAAGCGGGTGGTGCTGCGGGACATGGGAGTACTCCTCGATCAAGGTCTGGATGAGCCGGTCTAAATTGACCGTTCGGTTCAGAATGGGGACAGAAGAAGGGGCAAAAGTGGGCAGCGGAGAGGAGGGGCAGGGAAGCAGAAGGGCCGGTCAGTCCAGCAGGACGAGCGCCTGGTCGGCGGCGTCGCGCAGGCGGGCCGAGCCCTCACCGGCCTTGCCGATCACCCGCATGCCCTGGAACAGCACCAGCAGCATCCGGGCCAGCGCCTGCGGGTCGCGCCCCTCGGGCAGCTCGCCCTGGGCACGGGCGCGGACCAGGGCCGTGGCGAGCACCGTCTCCAGGTGGAGCAGGTTGGACTCCACCCGGCGGGCGGCGCCCTGGTCGTGCGGGGCCAGTTCGACCGCCGTATTGGTGACGAAACAGCCCCGGTGCGGGCCGTCCTCACCGTCCGCGGCGGACTCGGCGGCGAACCGGCGGACCAGCGCCCGGACGGCCGGCAGCACCGGGCCGGGCTGCGACAGCTCGGCCAGCAGCACCGGCTGCTGTTGCTGGCCGTACCGCTCCAGCGCCCGCAGGTAGAGCTCCCGCTTGCTGCCGAAGGTGGCGTAGATGCTGGCCCGGGCGATCCCGAGGTGCTCGACCAGCTCGGCCATCGAGGTGGCCTCGTAGCCGCGCCGCCAGAACAGCTCCAGGGCCGACTGGAGCGCCGCGTCGGGGTCGAATTCCTTGGTCCGTGCCATAGCTGAAAGGTAGTCGATTCCAGATCGATCGGTCAAGAAAGATAGAAGGGGAGAAGGGAGAAGGAAAGGCGGCCGGCCCGGCCCCGGGAGGGACGGGCCGGCGCCGGGCCTCAGCCCTCGGCGAGGTGGCGCTCCACGGTGGCGACCTTGCTGGTCAGTCCGTCGGTCACCCCGGCGCGGTCGTCGATCTTGATGACGGTGCTGATCCGGCTGCTGTAGGCCTTCACCGCCTCGATCGCCTCCCGGATCACCGGCATCACCTCGTCCCACTCCCCCTCGATGCTGGTGAACATCGCGTCCGTGCGGTTCGGCAGCCCGCTCGCGCGGACCACCCGGACGGCGGCGGCCACCGCCTCCCCCACGTCCTCGCCGACCCCCAGCGGGGTGACCGAAAAAGCAGCGATCACGGCTCCGTCTCCTCCCACGATTCCCGGACGACCCCGAGCCCCGGACGACCCCGAGCCCCGGACGACCCCGAGCCCCGAACAGCCCCGAGGCCCGGGTCGGGCCCCGGCCACCGCCGGGCGGCCAGCCTAACGAGCCGCTCAGACCACGGTCGGCAGCGGCGGGTCGACCGCCAGCGGGGCGGTACTGCGGGCACGGTGCTGGGCCGCCCAGGTGGTGAGCGCCACGGTGCAGGCGTGGTCCAGGTGGCGCAGCCCGGACCAGTCGAGTTCGACCGGGCGGTCCGCGGGGAGGCGTTCGAGGGTGTCGAGCAGCCGGGGCAGCCGCAGGAAGGTGGCGTTGCCGCTCAGCCGGACCCGCAGCGGGGCGACCCGCAGCGGGGCCTCCTCCGCGCCGGGCGCGGCGGGCCGCTCCTCGACGCCGATCTGCAGGTGGGAGGTCTGCCAGGCCGACTTGGCGACGGCCAGGCCGATGCCGATCAGCACGCCCTCGAACAGGTCGGTGGCGATGATCGAGACGGCGGTCACGGCCAGCACCGCCGCCTCCCCCCGGTGTTCGCGGCAGAGCGCGGCGATCCGCCGGACCGGGACGAGCTTGGCGCCCGCGTGCACCAGGACGGCGGCCAGCGCGGTCAGCGGGACCAGGCCGAGCACGCCCGGCAGCAGGGCCGTGAAGAGCAGCAGCCAGCCGCCGTGGAGGACGCGCGAGGCCTTGGTGCGGGCGCCGGCCTGGACGTTGGTCGCGCTGCGGACGATCACCGCCGTCATCGGGAGCGCGCCGAGCAGGCCGCAGAGGGCGTTGCCGATGCCCTGGGCGGTGAGTTCGCGGTCGTAGTCGGTGCGCGGGCCGTGGTGCATCCGGTCGACGGCGGCCGCGCTGAACAGCGTCTCGGCGGAGGCGATCAGGGTGAAGGCGAGGACGGTGCCGGCGCCGGCCGTGGTGGCCAGCGCGCCGAGCGCGGCGTGGTCGGGCAGTTGGACGACGTCGAGCAGCCCGGCCACCTCGACCCGGGCCACCGGCAGGTCGAACAGCGCGGTGACGGCGGCGGCCAGGCCGACCGCGGCCAGGGGGCCGGGCACGGCCCGGGCGAGCCGGGGCGGCAGGTACTTCCAGGCCACCAGCACCAGCAGGGTGGCGACCCCGAGCGCCAGGGCGCCGCGGTCGGCGGCCCCGGTGACGGCGTCGCGCAGCAGTGCGGGCAGGCCCGCGATCTTCTCCGGTCCGGTGCCGGGGGCCCGGCGGTCGGCGAGCGCGTAGAGCTGGCCGAGCAGCAGGGTGAGGCCGATGCCGGCCAGCATGCCGTGCACCACGGACGCCGACATGGCGCGGAACCAGCGGCCCAACCGCAGGGCTCCCATGGCGAGTTGGAGCAGGCCGGTGAGCAGCACCAGGACGCCGAGGGCGCCCGCGCCGTACTCCTGGACGGCTTCGTGGACGAGCACGGTGAGGCCGGCGGCCGGGCCGCTGACCTGGAGGCTGCTGCCGGGCAGCGCGCCGACCAGCAGGCCGCCGACGATGCCGGTGACCAGGCCGAGTTCGGCGGGCACCCCCGAGGCGACGGCGACGCCGACGCAGAGCGGGAGGGCGACCAGGAAGACGACCAGGGAGGCGGGGAGGTCGTACCGCCAGGGCACGGCGCGCAGCACGGCCACCGGGCCGCGCCGGGAACGGGAGCCAAGGCGGGGACGCGAGCCAAGGCGGGGACGGGAGTGCGGAGCGGCGGGCGGGCTCTTCCGCCGTCGGGGCAGACCGTTCACCGGCGCACCGCCCGAAGGACAGCAGGCGGAGCGGGGGCGGCGGCGGGACAGGTGGGCAGGGCACATCGTCGAGGCATGGGGAGCTTCCTTCCGCGCACCCGGCGGGGCGGCGCGTCGCGGGCGACGCATCGGCAGCGGGTGCGTTGCTGCGGTGTGCTGCTGGTGGCGGCGGTGCGGCGATGGCGCGGTGCTGTGGCGACGGCGGGGCCACCGGTGGTGGCGGACCTGCCGTCGGCGGCGGTACTGCCGGTGGCGGCCGGGACGCGCGGACCGGGACGGCCGGCGCGGCGAGTGTGCTGGACGGGACCCCGGACGGACCCCGGAACGGGACCGGCGACCGGAACTCCCCCGCTCCGCCCCGGACCCCCGTGACCCCCTTGCCGCGCCCCCTTGTTGAACATGGCAACCATGACGGGCCCGGCGTGGGACCGACGGTACCCAGCGCCCCGGAGCCGGCCAACCTCGCACACCGTCCCTCCACCTCAACGGCACGGCTTCAACGCAACCGTGCCGAAATCCGAGGTCATGGCAGGTACGCACGTTCGCCCGTCGAGCAGATGAACGGCCAATCCCACCCCTCCGCACGTTCCACATTCTGTTGAAAGCCCCCTTGACGCCCCGACGACCCCCGTCCTACTTTTATTCCACATACAGAAACCGTTCTTCCGTATGGTGGAATTCTGGAGATGAGCCCTCCGACCCACTGCGGGCCGACGCAGGAGAGACCCGATGCCCCGAATGACAGCCGCCCGCGCGGCCGTGGAGATCCTCAAGCTCGAAGGCGTCGACGTCGCCTTCGGCGTGCCGGGCGCGGCCATCAACCCCTTCTACGCCGCCCTCAAGGCCTCCGGCGGCATCCGGCACACGCTGGCCCGCCACGTCGAGGGCGCCTCGCACATGGCCGAGGGCTACACCCGCGCCGCCGCGGGCAACATCGGCGTCTGCATCGGCACCTCCGGGCCGGCCGGCACCGACATGATCACCGGGCTCTACTCGGCCATCGCCGACTCGATCCCGATCCTGTGCATCACCGGCCAGGCCCCGGTCGCCCGCCTCCACAAGGAGGACTTCCAGGCCGTCGACATCGCCTCGATCGCCAAGCCGGTCACCAAGGCCGCCACCACCGTGCTGGAGGCCGCGCAGGTCCCCGGTGTGATCCAGCAGGCCTTCCACCTGATGCGCTCGGGCCGCCCCGGCCCGGTGCTCGTCGACCTGCCGATCGACGTCCAGCTCACCGAGATCGACTTCGACCCGGAGGCCTACCAGCCGCTGCCGGTCTACCGGCCCACCGCCAACCGGATCCAGATCGAGAAGGCGATCGCGCTGCTCCAGCAGTCCGAGCGGCCGCTGATCGTGGCCGGCGGCGGCGTGATCAACGCCGACGCCGCCGGGCTGCTGCTGGAGTTCGCCGAGCTGACCGGCGTCCCGGTGGTGCCGACGCTGATGGGCTGGGGCATCGTCCCGGACGACCACCCGCTGAACGCCGGCATGGTCGGCCTGCAGACCTCGCACCGGTACGGCAACGAGAACTTCCTCGCCTCCGACTTCGTGCTCGGCATCGGCAACCGCTGGGCCAACCGCCACACCGGCGGCCTGGACGTCTACACCGAGGGCCGGACCTTCGTCCACGTCGACATCGAGCCCACCCAGATCGGGAAGATCTTCGCCCCCGCGCTCGGCATCGCCTCCGACGCCCGCGCCGCGCTGGAGCTCTTCGTCGAGGTCGCCCGGGAGCTCAAGGCCGCCGGCACCCTCAAGAACCGCACCGAGTGGGCCGCGTCCACCCAGGAGCGCCGGGCCCGGCTCCAGCGCCGCACCCACTTCGACAACGTGCCGCTCAAGCCGCAGCGGGTCTACGAGGAGATGAACAGGGCCTTCGGCCCGGAGACCCGCTACGTCACCACCATCGGCCTCTCCCAGATCGCCGGCGCGCAGCTGCTGCACGTCTACAAGCCGCGGCACTGGATCAACTGCGGCCAGGCCGGCCCGCTCGGCTGGACCATCCCGGCCGCGCTCGGCGTCGCGACCGCCGATCCCGAGGGCCAGGTCGTGGCGCTCTCCGGCGACTACGACTTCCAGTTCATGATCGAGGAGCTGGCGGTCGGGGCGCAGCACCGGATCCCGTACGTCCACGTGCTGGTCAACAACTCCTACCTGGGGCTGATCCGGCAGGCGCAGCGGAACTTCGACATCGACTTCCAGGTCAAGCTGGAGTTCGAGAACATCAACGCGCCGGAGCTGGGCGTCTACGGCGTGGACCACGTCCGGGTCGCCGAGGGCCTGGGGTGCAAGGCGATCCGGGTCACCGAGCCGGAGGGGCTGCTGCCGGCCTTCGAGGAGGCCAAGAAGCTGGCCGCCGAGTTCCGGGTGCCGGTCGTGGTCGAGGCGATCCTGGAGCGGGTCACCAACATCTCGATGGGCGCGGCCGACATCGACAAGGTGATGGAGTGGGAGGAGGTCGCCACCCTCCCGGAGCACGCCCCGACGGCGATCCGCCCGCTCGCGCTCTGACGCACCCCCGGCGGCGGGTTTTCACGCCGAGGCCGTACGGGTACGTACCACGGAACGCCCGCGCGCCACTGCGGCGCGCGGGCCTTCCCGCCGGGAGGCCGACACCGTGTCCTTCGCGATGAGCAGCACCGAACGCGAGCGCTTCCTGGCCGGCGTGCACGTCGGCGTCCTCGCCGTGGACGGCACCGGGGCGGGCGGGGCGCCGCTGGCCGTACCGGTCTGGTACGCCTACCGCCCCGGCGGCCTGGTCACGGTGCTCACCGGTCGGGACTCCGTCAAGACGCGGCGGATCCGGGCGGCGGGCCGCTTCACGCTCTGCGTGCAGCAGGAGCAGCCGCCCTGCCGGTACGTGAGCGTGGCCGGGCCGGTGGTGGCGATCGAGGACCGGATCGACCCGGACGAACGGGCCGCCCTCGCCCACCGCTACCTGCCGCCCGCCACCGTCCGGTCCTACCTGGCCGCCACCGCCGAGCAACTGGTGGCCGACGTGGCCGTCCGGATGCGGCCCGAGCGGTGGCTGAGCGCCGACTTCACCGCGATCGCCGAGCAGCTCCGGGAAGCCCCTCCGACAGCCTCGGAGGGTGTCAGCCGTCCGCCTTCTGGCCCCGCTGGACCCGCTTGATCCGCTCCGCCTGGACATCGCCGAACCGCTTCAACGTCTTGTGGTCGCGCTCGTCCTCGTCCAGCTCGATCAACGACACGACGGCGCCGACCCGCATCACCAGGGTGCCGGCCAGGATCTTGGTCGCGGGCTGGCCCGAATCCCCGTCCTGCTCGATCTCCTTCTCGAAGGCCTGCGACTGCTCGGCGGCGGTCTTCACGTCGACCTTGCGCGCGGCGCCCTCCTCCTCGGCGAAGGAGGCCACCATCGCCTCGAAGACCGGACCGGCGTTCTCCGGCTTGTCGAAGGTCAGCAGGGTGAGCCGGATGTCGTTGGAGGTGCTGGACTCCGACTTGTACCGGACGTTGCCGCCCAGCTGGAGGCCGAGGCAGTCGGCCTTCAGCTTCTTCCGGCAGGTGGCGGAGGCGTCGGCCTGCGTGACGGCCTGCGGCGGCTTCGCCCCGGAGGAGCGCTTCCAGCCGGAGGGGAGCGAGGTCTCGCTCGGCAGGGCGTCCCGCACCTGGTCCGGCTCCGACAGCACCACCTTCGCCTGGAACGCCGACCCGCTGCCGCTGTCGGAACCGCATGCGGCCGTGCCCAGTGCCAGCGCGGCGATCGTCGCCGCCAGTGCGAGATTCCGCCCGCGCCGCTTCGACTTGTCCATCGTGGTGCCCCCGTTTCGTTCTTCCCCTGAAGATCAGCAGCGGATATCAAACCACATGATCATCGGATATTTCCGACCGGCCGTCCGGCCCGGACCGGGGCCGGACGGGGACCGGATCGGGGCCGGACGGGGACCGGATCGGGGCCGGAACACCAGACCGCCAATGGTGGTTGAGCAGGCGGGAAGGACTACCGTTCCCGACGAGCACCGCCCGTTGTCACCCACTCCTCCTCCTAAGGGGACCAACCGTGAGCCTGTACGACATCCCGCTGCGCACGCTGACCGGCGAGGCCGCCTCGCTGGCCGACTACAAGGGCAAGGCGCTGCTGATCGTCAACGTCGCCTCCAAGTGCGGCCTGACCCCGCAGTACGCCGGCCTGGAGCGGCTCCAGGAGCGGTTCGCCGGGCGCGGCTTCACCGTGCTGGGCTTCCCGTCCAACCAGTTCGCCGGGCAGGAGCCGGGCAGCGCCGAGGAGATCCAGACCTTCTGCTCCACCACCTACGGCGTGACCTTCCCGCTGTTCGAGAAGACCGATGTGAACGGCGACGACCGGCACCCGCTGTACGCGCGGCTGACCGAGACCGCCGACGCCGAGGGCAAGGCCGGGGACGTCTCCTGGAACTTCGAGAAGTTCCTGATCTCGCCGGACGGCACCGTGGCCGCCCGGATCCGGCCGCGCACCGAGCCGGAGGCGGACGAGGTCGTCGCCGCGATCGAGGCCGTACTGCCGACCGTCTGACGCGCACCGCCCGCGCCGACGGGCGGACCGGGCGGTACCACCGATCCACCCGGTGGTACCGCCCTCCGGTCAGCGGGTGACGCTCCAGACCAGGGCGCGGGTCAGCGCCGGGGTCAGGGCCGGGTCGACGACGGCCGACGTGGGGTCGTTCGCGACGGCCTTGAGCTCGTGCGCCGCGGGCTTGGGGCCGGTGGGGCCGAGGTCGGAGACGGCGATCGTCCTGCGGTCGCGCAGGGCCGTCACCTCCTTGCCGTCGAGGTACCAGCGCAGCTTGGTGCCGGAGACGGGGAGGTCGACGGTGAGACGGTCGGTCGCGGTCAGCTTGGTCGTGGTGGGCGTGGCGCTGGTGAGGGTGGAGGCGTGCCGGTAGAAGCCGGCGATCATCGCCTCGCGGCCGGGAAGGTTGAACTCGCGGCCGAGCGAGCGCATCACGGAGTTGTCGGTCGGCCGGTTGAGGCCCGACGGGTGGTTCCCGCCGCCCTGGTAGGCGCCGACGGTGCCGCCGTCGGGCGAGGTCTTTCCGAGCCAGCGGTACCACTTGGCCTTGTCCTTGCGCATCCGGTCGGCGCTCAGGGTGGTGAGGTTGGGCTGCGGGGGCTCGGCGCCCTGGTAGGGCCCCTGGTCCTCGGCGACGTACTCGTCCGCGAGCTTGCCCAGCGAGTGGCCGGTCTCGTGCACCGCGATCTGGCCGGACGCGGCGTTGCCGCCCGCCACGGTGGCGATGCCCTCGTACCCGAGCGGCGACCGGGTGCTGCCGTAGCCGGCGCCGCCGTACTTGGCGGTGTTGGCGACGACGATCACCAGGTCCGCCTGCGGGGCCTTGGCGGCGTAGGCGTCAACGGCCTTGATGTCCACGCACAGCAGCCGTTCGACCGAGTTGCACCAGAACCGGGAGCCGAGGGCGGTGGTGCGGACAGTGCTCTGCTTCGGGTCGCCGGACACCCCCGACTGCGCGGAGACGGCGCCCACGGCCCACACGTTGAACAGCTTGCGGTAGGCGGCGTAGGGCTGGACGGCGCTGATGTCCTTCCACTTCGCGGCGGCGTCCTTGCGGAACTTCTCCTGCTCCGCCGCCGTGTAGCCGTCGCCGATCAGCACCACGTCCAGCTTGCTGTCCGTGCTCCCGTTGTTGACGATCTTCGTGACCGCACCGTCCCCGGCGGCGGCCGCGCTCATGGACGGCTCGGCGACGAAGGGCGAGGCCGCGGGGACCCTGGCCCGGCTGATCGCGCCGTCCTCGGCGAACACCTCGACGTCCTGCTCCCCCGGGAAGGCGGGGAGGCCGTCCGGGTCGGAGGGGCCGGTGACGCCGGTGGGGTCGGACGTCGCTGCGACGGCAGCCTGGTCGGACGGAGCGGCGACGGCCGGACCGGCGACGACGGTGAGGGCCGCCGACGCCGTGGCTCCGGCCAGGAGGAGCGAGGTGAACCTGCTGTTGCGCAAAGGATTTCTCCGACATCGATGGGCGGCACGAGCGGCGAGGCGCGACTCCGGGACGCGACGCACCGTCGCCCGCCGCCGCCAACCCGGTTGGGGATAAGCCGGGCTGACGCTGCGACACCTCCGGCCGCCACCTCACCGGTGGATACGGCCGACTCCGCACGAACGGTTCAGACCCCGGCCGGGCACCGCCCGCTCCGGCAGGCCCACGGGGTCAGGCGCAGTGGTAGGGGAACGAGACCGCGGCGGTGCGGGAGCCGGGCGCGAGGATCTCCAGGGTCGCGGTGGCCGCGAGCGAGCCCCGGCCTTCGAAGCTCCACCGGAGCACCAACTCGGTGCGCTGGGCGCCGGAACCGATGTCCTGGCTGATCTCGCCCGAGGTGGTTCCGTCGCTGCGCAGCCAGCGGTAACGGAGGGTGCCGGCACCACCGTTGGTCTCCACCTCAGCCTTGACCACCGCCACCGAGTCGCAGCCGGGGCCGGCCGGGTCGGTGGTGACGCCGACACCGGTGACCGCGAGGACGGGCGTGGCGAAACGCCAGAACAGCAGCGCCAGGACGGCCAGCAGCAGCACCAGCGGGAGCAGCCAACGCCATGCCCGGCGACGGCGCGGCGGCTCGGCTCCCGGGACGGCCGCGCCGTGCCAGACGGCGGCGGCCAGCGGCGGGACGCCGGGGCCGAAGCGGCGCAACTCGCCCGGGGCGAGCGGTCGTTCGTCCTCGCTGTCGATGGCGGAGGGCGTGGCCGATGCCGACGGGGCGGCCGGTGCGGACGGCGGCGCGGCACCGGTCGGGGCGGAGGCGGGGGCTGGGTCGGCCGGGGCGGAGGCGGAGGCGGCCGGGGCGGCGGTGCCGTGCGCCGGGGTGTCCCGCAGCGTGAGCTCCTCCACCGTCTCCCCGGCGCCGCCCCAGACCCCGGGGTCGAGGAAGGTCGCGCTCATGGCCTCGTTCGCGTCGATCCGCACGGTGGCCTCGGCGTCCGGGCCACCGGTGGCGGGCCCGTCCGGCTTGTCCGACCCGTTCGACCCCTCCGGCTTGTCCGACCCGTTCGGCCCGACAGCGGCCGACCCGGACCCGAGCCGGACGGTCTCCGTACCGCCGGCCGCGGCCGGGGCGAGTCGGACGGTCCGGTCGGCATCGCCGGTCGCGGCCGCGGCCGGCACCGGGGCCGGGTCGGAGTCGGGTCGGGGCGTGGTCATGGCTTCTCCAGGGAGCGGGACGGAGACGGGTGGAGGCGGGGGCGGGGTGTTCGGGGCCGTGGGCCGGCGCGCCGTCGGGCCCGGCGGGGTCAGCGCGGCGGGTCGCAGAGGTAGGCGGCCACCTCGGCCGAGGTCCGGCCCGGCTTCGCGGCCGCCGGGCCGGTACCGACCCGTACGCCCCAGGTCGGGAAGGTGTCGGCCGAGGTGAAGTCGTGCGTCCTGGTCACCGTGGCGCGACCTTCCCGGACCGCCACCGTGTCGGTCCCGACGTCGACCGTCCGACCGCCGGAGCTGTGGTACCAGGTCAGCGTCAGCGTGCCGCTGCCCGCGCCCTGGGCGACCACCGTGACCGCCGCGGTGGTGCTCCAGCGCCCGGCGCAGGACAGCGAATCCAGGTTCACCGAGCTCACCGTGAGGAGAGCCGGGGCGATCGTCAGGGTGGGCCGGACCGGGCCGACGGTCACGGACGGCGACGGCGTGGCGCTGGGAACGACGGGTGGCGGGACCGTCACGGGCGGGACGGTCGACACCGGCGGCGCGACGGTTCCCGGCGCGACGGTTCCCGGCGGGACCGGACCCGACGGCGGCGGGGCGACGGTGCCGGGCGGCACCGGCGGCAGACCGGTGCCGGGCGGCGCGGACCCGGGCCGGGTGCCCGAGGGCGTCCGGCCGGTCGGCGTCGCGGTGGGGGCGGCCCCCGGACTGCTCGGGCCCGAGGACGGCGCACCCGAGGAGGGCGGGCCGGACGGGGTGGTCGCCTCCGGGCCCGGGGTGTCCCCGCCCTCGCTCTCGGCGGGCGATGCGGTGCCCGTCGGGTCCGGTGCGCCGAGGCTGGTGGTTGCCTCCGGGGCGGGGCCCCCGACGACGGTGCGGGCGCCGCCGTCGGCAGCCCCGGCCATGGCCATCCCGGCGATGGTGGCGAGGGTCACCGCGCCGGCCGCGACGCCGACGAGGGCCTTGCCGCGGGTGCCGAGCCGCACCCCCCGGCGGACCGGCCTCTCCCGGTGGACCAGCGTCTCCCGGACCACCGCGGCCGGGCCGGTCGCGCCACCGGTCGCAGCCTGCCCGGCCGCGGTCTGTCCGATCGCCGCCTGTCCGCCCGGGGCTCCGCCGCCGCCAAGCGCGGTGTGGGCCAGCGAGGTGCCGCCGGCCGCGACGCCCGCGCCGGGCAGCAGCAGCGCGAGCAGGGCGACCAGGGCCGTCAGGTCGAGCCGCCCCTTCTCCTCCCACCCCGGTCCGTACCCGGCCGCCGCGACCGCCTCCAGCTCCGCCAGCAGCGCGGTCGCGCTGTCCGGGCGGGCCCCGGGGTCCTTGGCGAGGCCGGAGAGGATCAGCGGGCGGACCGGGTCCGGCGTCAGTTCGGCCGGGATCGGGGCCTCGGTGTGCTGGACGGCGAGTTCGGCGAAGGTCGTGCCGCCGTAGGGGCGGGCGCCGGTGAGGCACTCGAAGAAGGTGACGGTCGCGGCGTAGACGTCGCCCGCCGGGGAGGCGGGCCGACCGGCCCACTGCTCGGGCGGCATGTAGGCGGGGGTGCCGGAGACGTCGCGCTCGTCCCCGCTCGGCACCGCGATCCCGAAGTCCACCAGCTTGGACGTCCCGGTGGTGTCCACCAGCACGTTGGCGGGTTTGTAGTCCCGGTGCACCACCCCGGCGCCGTGCGCGGCGGCCAGGCCGAGCAGCGAGCCCTTCAGGACCACCAGGGCCGCCTCCGGGGTGGTGGCCCCCTCCGCGCGGAGCAGCTCGCGCAGGGCGATGCCGTCCACCAGTTCCATCACGATGGCCGCGCCGCGCTCGCCCTCGACGTACTCGTAGAGCCGGGTGACGTGCGGGGAGTCGAGTCCGGCCAGGACTTCGGCCTCGGCCCGCAGCGCGGCGGTGCCGGCCGTGCTGTGCAGGTACTTGACCGCCACGGGTGTGCCGGTCGCGCGGTGCCGGGCGAGCACCACCCGGCCGCTCGCGCCGGCGCCGAGCTCGCGCTCGTGGACGTACTCGGGGAGTTCCCAGGGCCGCTCGTCCGCGGGCTCCGGGGTGTTCCCCGCGGCGGGGGCGGTGCGGCCCCCGGCCGGTCTGTGGTCCCGCTGCTTCCGGTTGTCCATCGCTTCGTGCTCTCCCCGTTCACGGCCCGCTCGGCTCTGCGGCGACGCACCTTACGGCAACGCCGACGCTGCCAGGGACGCGGCCGGTGAGCAGCGGGTTCCGGGCCGAAGGCGCTCCTGGATCACGATTCGGGTGCTTCGCACACCGTGCCAACCATCCGCCCGTACGAAGCAGCGCGAAGAGGGCGCAGAGGGGCGCGAAGGGGGGCGCGTTCAGCCGAGCAGCAGCCTGGTGCCCGGCGGCAGCCCGCCGGTGCGGGCCGCGTCGCGCAGGTGCGCCAGCAGGGTCGCCCGCAGCGCCTCCGCCGCCCGGGTCGGCGGCACCTCGTGGCCGTGGGCGACCGCGATGGTGCGGCCGAGGCCGGGACCGGCGAAGTGGGCCACGGCGAGACCCGAGCGGTCGGCGACCATCCCGGGCAGCACGGCGGGCCCGAGCCCGGCCCGGACGAAGCCCAGCACCGCGTCCATCTCCCCGCCCTCCACCGCGAACTCGGGCTCGAAGCCCGCCGCCCGACAGGCCGCCAGCGTCGCCTCCCGCAGGTCGTAGCCCTCCCGGAACATCACCAGCGGCCGCTTCCCGAGCTCCGCCACCCGCACCGTGCGGCGGGCCTGCGGCTCGGCCGTCACCAGCACCAACTCCTCGTGCAGCAGCTCGGTGACGGCCAGCGCCGGTACGGCCTCGCCGCTGGGCGGGGTGATGATCAGCGCGAGGTCCAGCTCCCCCGCCGCCAGGGAGCGCACGAGGTCCCGCGAGCCGCCCTCCCGCACCATCAGCGCCACCCCCGGGTAGCGGTCGCGGAACACCCGCAGGACGTCCGGCACCAGGCTGGTGCACAGGCTCGGCGGCGCCCCCAGCCGCACCCGGCCGCGGCGCAGCTGGACGGTCTCCTGCACGGCGAGCCGGGCACTCTCGGTGTCGGCGAGGATGCGGCGGGCGAGCGGCAGCAGGGCGTCCCCGGCGTCGGTGAGGGCGATGTTGCCCCGGGTCCGGTGGAACAGCTCGGCGCCCAACTCCCGCTCCAGGGCGCGGATCTGTTGCGATAGTGACGGCTGGGCGACAAGTTCCGCCTCGGCCGCGCGGGTGAAGTGGCGGGTTTCGGCGACGGCGAGGAAATATCGGAGCTGCTGGAGTTGCACAGCTCCCAGCATAGGCAGGACCTATCGTCACGAGCCGCATCATGTCTTGGACGCACCCTGACTGCCGTCCCTACCGTTGGCGCCATGACAACCGCGTCCCGGACGGCCCGGCATCCGTCCACCCTGGCGACCCTCTGGCGGTCGACCGTCGGCAAGAAGGCGGTCATGGCCGTCAGCGGACTGGCGATGCTGCTGTACCTGGTCGCGCACATGCTGGGCAACCTCAAGGTCTTCTTCGGCCCGGACGACCTCAACGGCTACGCGGCCTGGCTGCGCACCCTCGGCCAGCCGTTCCTCGGCCACGAGTGGTTCCTCTGGATCGCCCGGGCCGGTCTGCTGGCCGCCGTCGTGCTGCACGGCGTGGCCGCGTTCCAGCTGAGCCGGCGGGACCTCGCCGCCCGGCCGAGCAAGTACGCCCACCAGCGGCGGCGGGCGAGCTACGCGACCCGGACGATGCGCTGGGGCGGGGTGATCCTGGCGCTGTTCATCGTATGGCACATCCTCGACCTGACCACCCTGACCGTGAACCCCAACGCCGAGCACGGCAGGCCGTACCAGAACATCGTGGCCTCCTTCGGGAACTGGTACTCCTGCGTGATCTACATCCTGGCGATGCTCGCCGTCGGCCTGCACGTCCGGCACGGGTTCTGGAGCGCCGCGCAGACCCTCGGCGCCAACAACGCCCGCCGGGACCGGGCGCTGAAGCTGACCGCCAACGGGCTGGCGCTGCTGCTGACCGCGGGCTTCCTGTCCGTCCCCGTCGCCGTGATGACCGGAGTGGTGAAGTGAACGCGTCCCCGGAGCGCAATGTGTACCCGGACCCCAGCGCCTACCCGGACTACAGCGTCGGCGAGCCGATCGCCGACACCCGAGCCCCCCAGGGGCCGATCGAACAGCGCTGGGACCAGCGGCGGTTCGAGGCCAAGCTGGTCAACCCGGCGAACCGGCGCAAGCACACCGTGATCGTGGTCGGCACCGGCCTGGCAGGCGGCGCGGCCGGCGCCACCCTCGCCGAACAGGGCTACCACGTGGTCCAGTTCTGCTTCCAGGACTCGCCCCGGCGGGCCCACTCGATCGCCGCCCAGGGCGGCATCAACGCCGCCAAGAACTACCGCAACGACGGCGACTCCGTCCGCCGGCTGTTCTACGACACCGTCAAGGGCGGCGACTTCCGCGCCCGCGAGTCCAATGTGCACCGGCTGGCCCAGGTGTCGGTGGAGATCATCGACCAGTGCGTGGCCCAGGGCGTGCCGTTCGCCCGGGAGTACGGCGGCCTGCTGGACACCCGCTCGTTCGGCGGCGTCCAGGTCTCCCGGACCTTCTACGCCCGCGGCCAGACCGGCCAGCAGCTGCTGCTCGGCGCCTACCAGGCGCTGTCCCGGCAGATCGCGGCCGGCAACGTGGAGCTGCACGCCCGCACCGAGATGCTCGACCTGCTGGTGATCGACGGCCGGGCGCGCGGGATCGTCGCCCGTGACCTGGTCACCGGCGAGATCTCCAGCTATACCGCCGACGCCGTGGTGCTCGCCTCCGGCGGCTACGGCAACGTCTTCTACCTCTCCACCAACGCCAAGAACTCCAACGCCACCGCGATCTGGCGGGCGCACCGGCGCGGCGCGTACTTCGCCAACCCGTGCTTCACCCAGATCCACCCGACCTGCATCCCGCGCTCCGGCGACCACCAGTCCAAGCTGACGCTGATGAGCGAGTCGCTGCGCAACGACGGGCGGATCTGGGTGCCGAAGGCCAAGGGCGACACCCGGCCGCCGGACGAGATCCCGGAGCAGGAGCGGGACTACTACCTGGAGCGGATCTACCCGTCCTTCGGCAACCTGGTGCCGCGCGACATCGCCTCCCGGGCCGCCAAGAACGTCTGCGACGAGGGCCGCGGCGTCGGGCCCGGCGGGCAGGGCGTCTACCTGGACTTCGCCGACGCCGTCCGCCGGCTGGGCCGGGACGCGGTGGAGGCCAAGTACGGCAACCTGTTCGAGATGTACGAGCGGATCACCGCCGAGGACCCGTACCGGGTGCCGATGCGGATCTACCCGGCGATCCACTACACGATGGGCGGGCTCTGGGTCGACTACGACCTGCAGACCACCGTGCCGGGCCTGTTCGCGATCGGCGAGGCCAACTTCTCCGACCACGGCGCCAACCGGCTCGGCGCCAGCGCGCTGATGCAGGGCCTCGCGGACGGCTACTTCGTGCTGCCGCCGGTGCTCAACGACTACCTGGCCCGGGAGCCGCTGCCCGCCGTCCCGGCCGACCACGAGGAGATCGCCTCGGTCGAGGCCGAGGTGGCGGACCGGCTGAACCTCATCCTCGCGGTGGACGGCGACCGCACCCCCGACTCCTTCCACCGCGAGCTCGGCGAACTGCTCTGGGACGAGTGCGGGATGGCCCGCGACGAGGCCGGGCTGCGCCGCGCGCTGGAGCGGATCCCGGCCCTGCGGGAGGAGTTCTGGCGCCGGATCAAGGTGCCCGGCACCGGGCAGGAGCTCAACCAGGCGCTGGAGAAGGCCAACCGGCTGGTCGACCACTTCGAGCTGGCCGAGCTGATGTGCCTGGACGCGCTGCACCGCGCCGAGTCCTGCGGCGGCCACTTCCGCACCGAGAGCCAGACCCCGGAGGGCGAGGCGGCCCGGCGGGACGAGGAGTTCTCCTACGCCGCCGCCTGGGAGTTCACCGGCACCGGCCGGGCGCCCGTGCTGCACCGCGAGCACCTCGACTTCGAGTACGTCCACCCCACCCAGCGGAGCTACGCGTGAACCTCACCCTCAGGATCTGGCGCCAGGCGGGCCCCGACACGCCCGGCTCGATGACCACCTACCAGGTCGGCGGGATCAGCCCCGACATGTCCTTCCTGGAGATGCTGGACACCCTCAACGAGGAGCTGATCCTGCGCGGCGACACCCCCGTCGCCTTCGACCACGACTGCCGCGAGGGGATCTGCGGCGCCTGCGGCATGGTCATCAACGGCCGGGCGCACGGCCCCGAGCGCACCACCACCTGCCAGTTGCACATGCGGCACTTCGAGGACGGCGACACCATCGACGTCGAGCCGTGGCGGGCGGCGGCGTTCCCGGTGGTCAAGGACCTGGTGGTGGACCGGTCCGCCTTCGACCGGATCATCGGTGCCGGCGGGTACATCACCGCCCCGACCGGCAGCGCGCCCGACGCCCACGCCACGCCCGTCCCCAAGGAGGCCGCCGACACCGCGTTCGAGCACGCCGAGTGCATCGGCTGCGGGGCGTGCGTGGCGGCCTGCCCCAACGGCTCGGCGATGCTGTTCACCTCGGCCAAGGTGGTCCACCTGAACGTGCTGCCGCAGGGCGCGCCCGAACGCGCCTCCCGGGTGCGGAACATGGTGGAGGCGATGGACGCCGAGGGCTTCGGCGGCTGCACCAACACCGGTGAGTGCGCGACGGCCTGCCCCAAGGGCATCCCGCTGCCGAGCATCGCCGCCATGAACCGGGAGTATCTGCGCAGTTCGCTGCGCGGGGGCCGCTGACCCCCGGGGCGGTCCGCGAGGACGGCCCTCCCCGGGCCGAAGCGGGGCGCGCGTGGTGCTCGTGCGCGCCCCGCTTCTTCGACTGTTCGTCAGGATCGTTACTGGCTCCTCGGATTTCGCGCTACGGTGGTCCCCGCGCCGAGGAGGAATGCATATGCCCGAGGTTCAGGCCTGCTCCGGGTGCGGCGGGTCCGGGGGGACCCAGAAGACCGAAGCCACGGTCGAACTGGACGAGGAAGGGAGCATGGTGCCGAAGATCCACACCTTCTGGTCGCCATGCGGTCGGTGCCACGGATCCGGGACGGTGATCGTCGGATGAGGCTGGTCTTCGAATGCGTCGAGTGCGGTAGCCACTACCTGCCGCCGGAGGCGATGGTGTACCCCGACGGGCCGGCCTCGCCGGTCTGGTGCACCCACTGCCAGACGGCGAAGCGGGCGGCGGGGGTCCGGGAGGACCCGCTGCTGGCGCGGGTCGCCCTGGCGACGGCCAAGGCCGCGCGGGCCGGGAACGCCCGCGCAGGCGGCACCCCGGAGGAGGCGGCGGGCAGCCGTCCGGACGTCCGGCCGTCGCGGCCGCCGGTCTCGCGGCGGGCCCGTTCCGGGCCGGGCGCGGTGCGCAGCAAGCTGGCGTAGCGGAGGCCGCCGAGCCCCGCTCAGAACAGCGCCTCCTGGGTGTCCGGAGCCTCCGGCCGCGCCCTGGGGAGCAGTGCCAGACCGGACGGCGGCCGGCCGGGCGCCGGGGTGAGGGTCCAGCCGGTCAGCAGACGGGTGTCCAGGAGCAGCGGCGGGTCGCCGTCCGGCCGGTCCAGCAGCAGGTGCCGGCCGATCGGCGCGCGCAGCCGTCCGGCCACCACCGCGCCGTCCGCCAGGCCCTCGACCGCGTGGTAGACGGCGGGGGCGCCACCGGTCAGGCCGAAGAGCCCGACCTGGTCGACCACCGGGTGGCCGGGCAGCAGTTCCAGCTCGTGGCCGTGCAGCAGGTCGTGCGCGCGGGCGCGGGCGTCGGTCAGCACGGCCCGGCGGTGGGCGGCGTCACCGTGCTCCCACCAGTGCTCCACCTTGGCCCGGACCTTGAACCGCTCCCGGGCCAACCCGGCGGCGGAGACGGTGAGTTCGGCCCGGCGGACGGCGGGCAGGGCGCCCCGGGCGGCGAAGGTCCAGGCGAGCGCGCCCTGTTCGAGCAGTCGGCTGGTGCCGCGCTGCTCGGCGGTCAGGCCGACCTTCAGCAGGCCCTCGCCGAACCAGGCGAGATAGAGCCGGTAGGTGCGGCCGTCGTCGAGGATCTGGTCCCGGGCCAGCGCCAGGCCGCGGTCCACGCTCTGGCAGGGCGGGCACTGCACGGCGCCGCCGTCCGGCGCGATCCCGGCCCGGTGCGGGCACGGCGTGCGCTCGTCCCGGCCGACCAGCAGGGCGCCGATGCAGCGGCGCGGTCCGCCCAGCCGCCAGCCGACCTCGGTGCCGGGCACCACCTCGCGCTCGTGCGTGCGGTGGCCGTGGACGGCGCTCAGCACCGCCCGGCCGTCCCGCCACGCCAATCCGGTGGAGACCCACCCGTCCGTCCCGCTCACCCTCGACCTCGCCCGCGTCGCCCGAACTGTCGAGGCTACCGGGTGGCACCGACAGGGTCCGCCGGGTCCCCGGGTCGGCCCGGGTCCCGGGCCCGGCCCGGGGGCGGTAGCGTCGCCGTATGACCACCACCGACACCGTGCCCGCCCCCGTCCCGCCCGGCCCCGTGACCCCGGACGACCTCGCCGCCGTGCTCCGGCTCGCCGTGGACACCCTGCGCGCCGCCCCCGCCGGCACCGACTGGTCCCGGCCGGCCGGCGGCATCACCTGGGACTGCTGGAGCACCGTCGAGCACCTGGCGGACGACCTGCTCGCCTACGCCGCCCAGCTCGGCCCCGAGGACCCGCCGCAGGACCGCTACGTGCCGTTCGTGGCCCAACGGGCCCACCCCGGCGGCCCGAACAACTTCGTCCTCGCCGAACGGGAGGGCGGACCGGCGGCGCTGGTGGAGGTGCTGGCCGCGAGCGGCGGGCTGATGGTCTCGATCGCCCGCACCAGGGGGCCGGAGGTCCGGGCCTTCCACCCCTGGGGCCTGGCCGACCCGGCCGGTTTCGTCGCGATGAGCCTGGTGGAGACCCTGGTGCACCTGCACGACGTGGCCGAGGGCCTCGGCCTGCCCTGGGAGCCGCCGGCCGAAGTCTGCGCCCGCACCCTGGCCCGGCTGTTCCCGGACGTCCGGCCCGACGCCGCCGGTCCCTGGCCGACCCTGCTGTGGGCGACCGGCCGCCTGGCCCTCCCCGGCCGCCCGCGCCGGGGCGAGTGGCGCTGGTACGCGGACGCGCCGACCGCCCCCGCCGCGGCCTGACGCCCGCTCACCCCCGCTCGCCCCCGGGCGACGCCGCAGGTCGCGGGCCCTTTGCGCGCTCCCCCGGTGCACGTTCTATTGTGGCGGGCGCGGGCGGTGGCGCGGCCGGGAGGCGGGCGCCGGGCCGGAGCGGCGTGGAGCGAAGGGGTGGACGTGGCGGGGCGGCGGAACAACGGGGTGCTGGCGGTCTGGGCGGAGGCGCAGCGGCAGGAGCAGCGCCGGGAGGAGGCGCGCTGGCGCGCCCAGGCCGCCGAGCAGCGCCGGTGGGAGCGCGAGCAGCGCGAGGCGCAGAAGGCGGCGGCCCGCACCGAGCGGGAGGCGCAGCGGTCGTACCAGCAGTCCAGGGAGGCCGAGGCCGCCCGGCGGACGGCCGAACTCGACGGCCGGGTGGAGGAGTTGCGGGGTCTGCTGGCGGCCGGTCTGGACCGTCCGGCGTTCCGGGCGCAGAGTCTGCTGGCCCCGCGCCCGGTGCCGCCGTTCGAACCGGGGCGGCTGGGCGAGCCGGTGCCGATGCCGGACCAGGCGCAGTACCAGGTGCCGCCGCCGGACCAGGCGCAGGCCCGCAATCCGGGGGTGCGGCAGCGGTACGAGCAGTACGTGGCGCAGGCGCGGGCCCGGTTCGAGCAGGACTGGTACGCGGCGCAGGCGGCCGAGGCAGAGCGGCAGCGGCGGCTGGGCGAGTACCACGGGCAGTACCTGGAGTGGGTGGCCAGGTTCCGCCGGGAGGACGAGGAGCGCGCCGCCCGGACCGAGGAGTCGCTGCGCCGGCTGCGGTCCGGCGAGGCGGAGGCGGTGCAGGAGTACTTCTCCGCCGTGCTGTACGCCTCGGCGGGCTGGCCGGAGGGCTTCCCGCACCGGCTGGTGGCGGCCTGGGAGGCGAGCAGCCGCCAGCTGGTGGTGAACTGGGAGCTGCCGGGCCCGGACGTGGTCCCGGCGACCGGCCGGGTGCGGTACGTGAAGACGGACGACCGGGAGGCCGAGGTGGCCCGCCCGGCGACCGAGCGCAAGGCGCTCTACCGGGAGGTGCTGGCGCAGAGCGCGCTGCGGGTGGTCACCGAGCTGTACCGGGCGGACGGGGACGGGCTGCTGGCCTCGGTGGTGCTGAACGGCTTCGTCCGCGGCATCGACCCGGCGACGGGCCGGGAGGCGGAGCGCTTCCTGACCACGGTGACGGTGGACCGGGCCGAGTTCGCCGGACTGACGCTGGACCGGGTGGCGGCCGTGGAGTGCTTCCAGGGGCTGGGCGGGGTGCTGTCCGCGCGTCCCGAGCGGCTGGACGAGGTGCGGCCGGACCGGCTGCCGGAGACGGTCGGCGGCAGTGTGGCGGGGCAGGGCGGCGAGGACGATCCGGACCTCTTCGAGATGGACCCGATCGAGTTCGAGGAGCTGATCGCGGAGCTGTTCCGGCTGCGCGGCTTCCGGGTGATGACCACGGCCCGCAGCGGGGACGCCGGGGTGGACGTGGTCGCCGAGGACCTCGATCCGGTGACCGGCGGACGGATCGTCATCCAGGCCAAGCGCTACCGCTCGACGGTCTCCCCCACGGCGGTGCGGGACCTCGACTCCACGGTCCGCCACCACGGTGCGATCAAGGGCATCCTGGTGACCACGGCCGGGTTCGGGCCGGGTTCGTACGAGTACATCCGCAACAAGCCACTGACCCTGGTGAGCGGTCCCGAGCTGGTGGAGCTGCTGGCCGAGCAGGGCCTGCGCGGGCGCCTCGGGGAGCGGACGGCGGGCGGCGGGGCGAACAGCAGCGGGAACGGCAGCGGCAGCGGCACCGCGAACAGGAACGGCAGCGGGAGCGGCTCGGAGGGCGGCGGCGCGAACGGCGGGGCCGCGGGACGGAGCGGGCCCGACAGCGCCGCGGCCGGCACCGTGGGCGCCACCAGCACCGTGGCCCTCTCCTGGGGCAGCCGCACGGCCGGCGGGGACCCGGTCGAGCTGGACGTCTCGGCGTTCCTGTGCGCGGGCGGCCGGGTGCTGGGCGACGAGCACTTCGTGTTCTTCAACAATCCGCAGGACCCGGACGGCGCCGTCCGACTGCACCCCACCCGCTCGGTGCCGGGCGAACCGGTCCGCCGGGCCGAACTCACCCTGGACACCGCCCGGCTCGCCCCGGCGGTGGACGAGGTGGTGGTGGCGGTGTCCACCGAGGAGGAGGAACCGCCGACGCTGCCGCTCGGATATGTGCACGGGCTGGCGCTGACCGGCGCCTTCGGCCCCGACGTGGCCGGGCCGGCCCGGTGGGAGCCGGGGACCGGCGGGGTGCCGGAGAGCGCGATGGTCGTCGGATCCTTCCAACGCCGCGGAGGTGTCTGGCAGTTCGCGCCGAGCGGGACACCGGTGCCGGGCGGTCTGGCCGGTCTCGCGGTGCGCTGGGGCGTGGCGGTCGAGTAGCCGGGCCCGGGGCCGGTCCTGCGCCTGACTGAGGAGCCGCTGTCATACCCGAGGAGGAGAGGAGCCCCCGCCGGGCCGCCGGGTCGGCGGGGGGAGCCTGTACCCGGGAGCGACCATTCGGGTACGGGCCGGTGGCGAGAATGGAAGGGAAGACGATCATCCGATTTTGCTTCCGCTTTCCCTCGCATTCCCCAGGAGACCCTCGTGACGATGTCCGCAACCGCCGTCCGTACCGGCCGGGCGGCCGCCCGCGCCACCGGCCTGAACAAGGTCTACGGGGAGGGCGAGACCCGCGTGGTCGCCCTCGACAACGTCAGCGT
>NZ_LGDO01000052.1:0-24209 GCF_001279805.1 Streptomyces sp. XY431 | reverse complement strand
GTCGGGGGTGTCGGGGGAGTCGGGCGTGGGGGGAGCGGCGGGGGGGAGGGTGAGCGGGACCGCGGCCGAGACCACGGTGCCCTCGCCGGGGGCGCTCTCCACGGTCAGGGTCCCGCCGAGCTGGCGCAGCCGGGCCCGCATGGCGGGCAGGCCGTGGCCCCGGCTCCCGGTGGCGGCGGTGTCGTCGGGGGAGAAGCCGCGGCCGTCGTCGGCGATGTCCAGGACGGCCTGGTCGCCGAGGAAGGAGAGGGTGAGGGCGGCGGCCGTGGCCCCGGCGTGCTCGCGGACGTTGGCGAGCGCGCCCTGGGCGATCCGCAGCAGCGCGGACTGCGTGGCCGCCGGGAGCGGCACGGGCGCGCCGTCCAGGTGGAAGCGGACCGGCAGCCCGCTCTCGGCGGACTCCCGTTCGGCGAGCGAGCGCAGCGCCCGGTCGAGGGTGCGGCCGTCGGCGAGTTCGGCGGGTGCGAGGTCGTGGACGAAGCGGCGGGCTTCGGCGAGGTTCCGGGCGGCCACCGCGGCGGCGGTCCGGACGTGTCCCCGGGCGGTCGCCGGGTCGCCGTCCCAGGTGCGGTCGGCGGCCTGGAGCAGCATCTGCTGGCTGGACAGGCCCTGGGCGAGGGTGTCGTGGATCTCCATGGCGAGCCGTTCGCGCTCGGCCAGCGTGCCCTCCCGCCGTTCGGTGGCGGCGAGTTCGCGCCGGGTGCGGACCAGGTCGGCGATCAGCGCCCGCTGCCGTTCGGCCTGCCGCTCCATGTAGAGGAAGACGCCGGTTGCCAGTGCGGCGACGGCGGGCGGCAGCAGGAGGAGGTTGGCGTCGGTCGCGCCCGGCAGCCGGACCTCGCCGACCACCACCAGCAGGGTGAGTGCTGCCACCAGGGGGATGGCCGCGGGCGTGGGCAGCGTGCGCAGGGCCGTGTAGACCAGCGGCACGGCGCACCAGGAGAAGCTCGGCGCGAGCAGCACCAGGACCACCCAGAGCACGGTCACCACGGCCAGCGGCCAGGCGGGTCGGCGCTGCCCGGGGGCGGGCGGGCGGCGGTGGGCGAGCCAGGAGCCGAGCGGCTGGACGACGGCCAGGGCGATGCTCAGGCCGAGCACCCAGGGGATGCGCGGATTGCCCGGGTGGTGGGTGAGGAAGCGGCTCAGCGAGGTGGCGAGCAGCAGCAGGAACGCGGAGTCGAGCAGGACGGCCAGCCGGCCGGCGTCCGGGTCGAGCGGGGGGCCGGGGTGGTGCACGGGGCCGCTCCTCGCTCGCTTCCGACGGCCGGTGGTCCTTGTGGCCGGTCGTCGCCATGGCCGGTCGCTGTCATGGCCGCTCGTTGTGACGGCCGCTGCCCTGGTCGGGGTGATCCCTCGATGGTGACCCGTCCGGCCCGGGGGCGCATCAGCCGATCGGCTGACGGGTCCGTCGTCCATCATGCCCGTGGGAGGTGTCCGGACCGCCGATGCGGCGGAGGGGGCTGTCGCCGGAGGATCGATTCCGTTCCCAGCGACACCATCCGACGAGGAGCCGGACCATGAAGAAGATCTCCGTTCGCACCAAGGTGCTGACCGGTACCGTCGCCGCCGCCGCGCTGGCCGCTGCCACCCTCGGCGCCGTCTCGGCCAGCGCCGAGGCCACCGACACCCCGGCCGTCGCGGCCGCGGCGGTGAAGGCCGACGCCCAGAACAAGAACCTCGCCCAGACCACCGGCCTGACCATCGCCGCCGCCACCAAGGCCGCCGAGGCCACCCTGGACGCGGCGACCAAGGCCGGTCAGAAGGTCTCCGTGGCGGTCGTCGACCGTGACGGTGTCACCCGGGTGCTGCTCAAGGGCGACGGTGCCGGCCCGCAGTCGCCGGAGTCGGCCGTGCGGAAGGCCTTCACCGCCGTCTCCTGGAACGCGCCCACCTCCGAGCTGGCCAAGCGGCTCGCGCAGGCGCCGAACCTGAAGGACATCCCGGGCACCCTGTTCCTGGCCGGCGGTGCGCCGGTGCAGTCGAAGGGTGCGCCGGTCGCGGGCATCGGTGTCGCGGGCGCCCCCAGCGGCGACCTGGACGAGCAGTTCGCGCAGGCGGGCGTCGAGGCGCTCGGCAAGTGACACCCGGCGGGTGAAAGGCGCGGGGCCGGAGCACGCGCCGGAGCGGACCCCCGACCGCTCCGGCGCGCACCGGCCCCGCGCCCGCGCCCACAGCGCGCCCGCTCGGGCCGTTGCCCCGGCCGTCGCCCCGGTTGTCGGGGCGGCGGCCGTCGCCGCGGTCGCTGCGGTCGCCCGCGAACGGCCTCCCGGCCGGTGCCCCGCGGGCTCCCCGTACGGGTGAAGGTCACCCGGGTCGTCGCAGAACACGGGCACTTTGGCCGAAAAGCCGCTGCCGCTGTCGGTGCCGCGTGGCAGGCTTCCCGCTATGACGGCGTGGACCCTCAACGACATCGAACGTGCGATCCGCTCCTCCTGGGGTGTCGACACCTGCGCGCCCGAGGACCAGGCCCACTGGCGTCCCGACAATCCCGCCCACGGCCAGTGCCGGGCCACCGCCCTGGTGGTGCACGACCTGCTGGGCGGCGAGCTGATGATGGGCGAGGTGTACGTCGGCGGGGTCCGGACGGACCTGCACTGGTGGAACCGGTCCGCCGCCGGCGCCGAGGTCGACATGACCCGCTCGCGCTTCGGCCCGGACGAGGAGGTCGGCCCCGGCCGCCCGGTCGCCCGCCCGCAGCGTCCGGGCCGGCTCCAGGTCCAGTACCAGTTGCTGCGCCACCGGGTGGCCGCGCGGCTGGAGGCGGAGGCGGCGGACGGGCACCGCGCCGCGGCCGCCTGACCGCCCTCGGCCCGACGGCCCGTCCGCCCGCCCCTCCGTGAGCCGGATCGGTTCGGTCGGCGGCCCGACTGGCTGACGTACAGTCGGTTGCTCGTGGTCGGACGACCGGTCCGTCCGCCGGGCGGCAGCGGGAGTGTGCGATGAGCGGGACGACGGTCGGCTTCGTCGGGCTGGGCGCGATGGGCCGGGGCATGGCCGGCAGCCTGCTCCGGGCCGGGTACACCGTCCGGGTGTGGAACCGCTCGCCCGAGCCGGTGGCCGCGATGGTCGCCCTGGGCGCCGAGGCGGCCGAGGGGCCGGCCGACGTCTTCGCGGCCGACACGGTCGTCTCGATGCTGGCCAACGACGACGCCGTCGAACGGCTGCTGCTCGACCCGGTCCTGCTGGCGGGTGCCACGGCGACCCTGCACATCAACATGGCCACCGTCTCGGTCGGCCTGGCCGAGCGGGCCGAGGCCCTGCACGCCGAGCACGGCATCGGGTACGTCGCCGCGCCGGTGCTCGGCCGCCCGCCGGTGGCCGCCGCCGGGGAGCTCGACATCCTGGCTGCCGGGCTCCCCGGGACGCTGGCGGCGGCCGAACCGCTGCTCGCCGCGATGGGCCGGCGCGTCTGGAACTTCGGCGAGCGCCCCGCCCAGGCCAACACCGCCAAGATCAGCACCAACTTCCTGCTGGCCTGCGCGATCGAGTCGATGGCGGAGGCGTGCAGCCTGGCCGAGGCCAACGGGGTCCGGCCGACCGACCTGGTCGAGATGCTCAGCGGCACGCTGTTCCCCGGCCCGATCTACTCCGGGTACGGCGCGATGGTCGCCGAACGCCGGTACGAGCCCGCCGGGTTCAAGCTGCCGCTGGGGCTCAAGGACGTCGACCTCGCGCTCACCGCCGGGGCCTCGGCGCGGGTGCCGCTGCCGTTCGGCAGTGTGCTGCGGGACGCGTTCCTGGACGCGCTCGCGCACGGGGACGGCGAGAAGGACTGGGCGGCGGTCGCGGCGGTCGCGCGCCGGCGGGCCGGGCTCCCCGCGTAGCGCACCTTCCCCCACCGTGTACCAAGGACCCGCTGCCCTCCGACGGCCGAGGGCAAAAGGCCCTTTCCTGTGCAGAGTTGGGTCAATCGGACAGAAATCGACCTGAGGCCCTTTCAAACCGACACCCACCTTCCGGCACAGCGGGGGCCTTCGGTAGTCTCCGTCGGACTTTCAGCCTTCGCGGGGGGATCGCGGCTCGGACAACCACCGGGTCCACCCGCGCTCCCGGGCCGCGCCCGGACACTCCCGTGAGGTTTCCCTTGTCCATCTCCATACCTCGCAGCCTGGCCCTGGCCGGCGCCGCCGCGCTCGCCGCCTCGATGGCCCTCACCGGCGCCCAGGGCGCTGTCGCCGCCGCCACCGGCTCGCCCTCGGCCGCCGCCGCGCCGCAGGCCGACAAGGCCGCCCACCGCCAGCTCGACCTGTCGCTGGACGGGGTGCCGGGCACCTTCGTCGCCGGTGGCGACTCCAAGCAGTTCAGCTTCACGATCGACAACAACACGAAGACGGACTTCGTCTTCTACCCGCTGCTCAAGTTCAAGAACGCCCAGGACACCCTGAAGGCGAAGGACCTGAAGGTCGAGTACCAGCTGCCCGAGGCGCTGGACAAGACCAAGGCCTGGCACCCGGCCGGTGCCGCGCCGGGCGCCGAGAGCGACGACGACGGCGTGCTGTTCCTGCTCGCCAAGCTCCAGCAGGACGGCAACCCGGACTTCGACGAGTCGCTGCTGGCCGTCACCAAGGGCAGCAGCCTGACGGTCGCCGTCCGCGTCACCGTGGCCAAGGACGCGCCGCGCGGCAACGCCGGCGTGGTGCCGGTGGTCTTCTCCGCCGAGGCCGAGGGCAAGACGCCCACCGGCGAGGCCGAGTTCAGCTGCGACGGCATCCGCGGCAAGCGCTTCAAGATCGTGGCCGAGGGCCCGGTCAAGCCGAGCCCGAGCGCCACGCCGTCGACGGCCAAGCCGACCACCCCCAGCACGAGCCCGACGGTGAAGCCGACCGGCAGCCCGAGCACCAGCACCTCGCCGTCGCCCAGCGCCTCGACGAGCGCCTCGCCGAGCGCCCCGACGACCCCGAGCACGACGGCGACCCCGTCGACCACGGCCACGCCTTCCACGACGGCGACCCCGTCGACGACCGCCACCCCGTCCACCACGGCGACGCCTTCGACGACCGCCACCCCGTCGACCTCGGCCTCGCCCTCGGAGAGCGCCACCGCGACGCCGAGCGGGAGCACCTCCCCGAGCGCGCCCGCGACCGCCGCCCCGTCGAGCCCCGCGCCGACCCAGGACGACGCCGCCGGGCCGATCGACTTCCCGGTGAGCGTTCCGACCATCAAGCCGCTGCCGATCACCCCGGCGGCCGTCGCCAAGGCCAAGTCCAACGCGGACAAGGCGCTCGCCACCACGGGTGGCGGTGACGACACCACCGCCATCGCGGTCGCGGGTGGCGCCGTCCTCGCGGTCGGTGTCGGCACCCTGGTCGTGCTCCGCCGCCGCCGCACCGCGCAGCAGGGCTGAGCCCGGCCTGACCCGGCACCGCGCCTGACACGGAACCGCCCGTGCTCCCGTACCGGGGGCACGGGCGGTTCCGTTCGGTCCCCTAGGATGACCGGCCGAGGGGGCGGCACGGCGGACGAGGTACTGGGGTGCGTGGAACGGGCGCGGGGCGCCGGGAGCGGTCAGGACGGCCGGGACGGGCCTGGACCGACTACGAGGCGGCCACCGGCCGGATCGCGGGCCTGCCGGTGCGCAGACACCATGTCCTGCTGCTGGCCTGGACGGTGCTCTGGTTCCTGCTGGTCGAGCCGAGCGGCGGCTTCTCCTGGCACTACCTGCGCCAGGGCGAGGAACTGCTCTTCAGCGACCGGTCGGACGGCGGTCTCGCCCTCTACGCCCACCACCCCGAGCTGCAGATCGGCCCGGTCAGCCTGGCCGTGGCCCGGCTCTTCGCGCCGTTCCCGGGGCACGCCGGCGAGGTGCTGGCCGAGGCGATGATGTCCGGTCTCGGGCTGGCGATGCTGGTCCTGGTGGGCCGCACGGCCGCGCAGTACCACCTGGGCACCGGCACCAACCACCGCCGGCTCCAGCAGCGGCTGCTGGTCGCGGGCCTCGCCTTCATCCCGATGTGGGTCGAGGTGTCGGTCCGCTTCGCGCACCTGGACGACGTCCTGGCGCTGTTCTTCACCACCCTCGCCGCGCACGAACTCAGCCGGGGCCGGGCCACCGCGGTCGGTGTGTACCTGGCGCTGGCGGTGGACTCCAAACCGTGGGCGCTGGCGTTCGCGCCGCTGATCCTCGCCCTGCCCAGGGCCAGGTGGGTGCGGACGGGGCTCTGGTTCGCCGGGCTGGTGGCGGTCGCCTGGCTGCCGTTCTACCTGGGTGACCTGGACACCATGGCGGCCGCCAAGTTCACCATCCCCAACCAGACCGCCTCGGCGCTGCGCTGGTTCGGGGTGACCGATCCGACGACGCCCTGGTGGGACCGCCCGGCTCAGTTCGCCCTCGGGCTGGGCCTGGGCAGTCTGGCGGTGTGGCGCGGCCGCTGGCCGGCCGTCGTCCTGCTCGGGGCGGACGCCCGGATCCTGCTCGACCCGAGCGTCTACACGTACTACACCGCGTCGATCATGCTCGGCACGCTGCTCTGGGACACGGTGGGACAGCGGCGGCTGGTGCCGTGGTGGAGCTGGATCGCGCTGGTCGCGCTGTACGGGGGCACGCTGTTCCTGCCGTCCGACCCGGCGCGCGGACTGGTCCGGCTCGCCTTCGTGGTGGTCTCGGCGGGGTGCGTGCTGCTCCTGCCCGCCCAGCGGCGGCGCGGCTCCGGCCGCCGTCCCTCCGGCCGGGGCGGCCCGGGCGGCGGTCCCGGCGGCGGCCTCCCGCAGCAGCAGCGGACGGGACGGCGGCGGAGCGGCCGGCGGCGGACCGCGCAGCCCCCGGCACCCAGGCAACCGGCGACCGTCCGGACGCCTTAGGGATTGTCGGACGCCCCCCGGCGGACGCCGGAGTGCTCGTGCTCCCGGCCGTCGAACAGCAGCGCCGCCAGGCCGACCCCGGCCGCCGCTCCCGCGCACTGGGCGAGGACGAAGCCGGGAACCGAGCCGGGCGCGATCCCGGTCCAGCCGTCGGTGAGCGCCCGGCCCAGCGTCACGGCCGGATTGGCGAAACCGCCCGAGGAGGTCGACCAGCAGGCCGCGACCACCCAGAGGCCGGCCAGCGCCGGGACCAGCCGCCCCCGCCCGGCGGCGGTCGCCCCGGTCACCACCAGCAGCAGGGTCCCGGTGGCCACCGCCTCGCCGAGCCACAGCGCGCCGCTCCCGCGCGGCAGCGCCGACAGCCGGAACGCGGGGTGCCCGAACATCGCGTCGGCCAGTCCGGTGCCCGCCACCGCGCCGACCGTCTGCGCGGCGGCGTACCCGACCGCCTCGCGCAGCGGCAGCCCGGCGGGGGTGCCCCGGCCGGTCCACCAGGCACCTGCGGTGATCAGCGGGTTGAGGTGCCCGCCGGAGACCGGGCCGAACAGGGCGATCAGCACCGTGAGGGCCGCCGCCGAGGCGCCGACGTTCGCCAGGAAGCGCAGGCCGGCGTCCGAGGTCAGGGCGTCCGCCTGGCGGCCGGAGCCCACCACGACGACGGCCAGCAGCGCGGTGCCGACCAGTTCCGCCGCCAGCCGGCGGCCCGGCGACGGCGGTGCGACGGTCGGGTCGGGCACGGAGGTCGGGCCGGGCACGGAGGTCGGGCCGGGCACGGAGGTCGACGGGGAGCCGGTCGGCGGCGTCGGCTTCGGCAGCGGCGTTCCGGACGGTACGGGCGTGGTCACGCGCACATGCTGGTGGCCGCCCGCCCGTCCCGGCAATTGGCCGGACCCCACAAACCGGCGCCTGCCCGGCCCGGCCGGATCGGAGACTTCTCCACCGGACCCCGAGACTGGGCTTGACCCTCACGCAACGGGAGGAGGCAAGGTCGTGGTCAGCACGAAGGGAGTACCCCGATGAACAGCGGAGACGAGGACGGCCGCACCGGCCGCACGGTCGGCGCGGTGGCACGGATCGCCAAGGTGACCGTCCGGACCCTGCACCACTACGACGAGATCGGCCTGCTGTCCCCCCGGGGCCGCACGCCGGCCGGCTACCGCCGGTACGACGAGGCCGACCTCGGCCGGCTGCAGCGGATCCTGTTCTACCGCGAACTCGGGTTCCCCCTGGAGGAGATCGCGGCCGTTCTGGACGACGACTCGGTGAGCCCGAGCGAGCACCTGCGGCGCCAGCACCAGCTGCTGACCGACCGCATCGCCCACCTCCAGAAACTGGCCGCGGCCGTCGAACACGCCATGGAGGCAGAAAAGATGGGTATTCAGCTGACCCCGGAGGAGAAGTTCGAGCTCTTCGGCGAGCACTACCGCGAGGAGTGGGAGGGCGAGGCCGAACAGCGCTGGGGCGACACCCCGGCCTGGGCGGAGTCGCAGCGCCGCACCGGTGGCTACGACAAGGGCGACTGGCAGCGGATCAAGGCCGAGGCGGACGCGCTCAACTCCCGCCTGGCCGAACTGTTCACCGCCGGCGAGCCCGCCGACGGCGGCCCGGCGATGGACCTCGCCGAGGCGCACCGGCAGCACATCCGCGACAACTTCTACGACTGCACCTACGAGATCCACCGCGGCATCGCCGGGATGTACGTCGCCGACCCGCGGTTCACCGCGGTCTACGAGCAGCTCGCCCCGGGCCTGGCCCAGTGGCTGCACGACGCCATGCTCGCCAACGCGGCCTTCCGCACCGGCGGGCAGGGCTGACACCGGCCGGACCGGCGCGGCGCCCGGACCGGTACGGGGGTCACGCCACGCCGCGGCCGAAGGAACGGCGGTAGGCCGTCGGGGAGGTGCGCATGACGCGCCCGAAGTGGTGCCGGAAGGTCGCGGCGCTCTCGAAGCCCACCGCGCCGGCGATCTCCTCGACGGTGCCGTCGGGCGCCTCCAGCAGCGGCAGGCTGGCCGCGATGCGCTGGCTGATCACCCAGCGCATCGGGCTGGTGCCGTTGCGGGCGGTGAAGTGGCGCAGGTAGGAGCGGTCGGACATCCGGGCGGCCCGGGCCAGTCCGGTGACCGTGAGCGGGTCCGCCAGGTGGTCCAGCGCCCACTGCATCGAGCGGGCGACGCCGTCGTCCTCCTCCTCGACCGGCCGGACGGCGGCTTCGATGAACTGGGCCTGGCCGCCGTCCCGGTGCGGCGGCACGACGAACCGTCGGGCCACGCTGTTGGCGACCCTGGCGCCGTGGTCGCGCCGGACCAGGTGCAGGCAGAGGTCGATCCCGGCCGCGCTGCCGGCGCTGGTCAGCACCGACCCGTTGTCCACGTAGAGCACGTCCGGGTTGACCCGGACGGCCGGGTGGCGCTGCCGCAGCAGTTCGGCGTACCGCCAGTGGGTGGTGGCCTCGTGGCCGTCGAGCAGGCCGGCGGCGGCCAGTGCGAAGGCCCCGGAGCAGATCGAGACGATCCGGGCGCCGCGCTCGTGCGCGGTGCGCAGCGCCTCGACCAGGGCGGGGGAGACCACCCCGCCGAAGGCGTTCGGCACCCCGGGGACCACCACGGTGTCGGCGGCGGCGAGGTCGTCGAGGCCGTGTTCGGCGGTGAGGGTGAACCCGCCGACCGAGCGGAGCGGTGTGCCGGGGCGGTCGGCGCACACCCGCAGCCCGTACCAGGGGGTGGCCAGCAGTCCGCTCAGCTCGGGCCGGGCCAGGCCGAACACCTCGACCACGACACCGAGTTCGAACGGGGTCATGCCGTCGAAGGCGTAGACCGCGACCTCGTGCACCGGCTCCGGCCGCCGTCCGATGCTGACGGCCACCGGGCCGGTGCCGGTACCGGTGACGGCACCGTCGGCTGTGACGGCACCGGCGGCCCTGTCGGTGACGGCGGTCGTGTCAGTGACGGCGGCGCCGGGCGCCGGACCGGTCGAGTGCGGCTCGGCCATGGGACCCCCTGCTGCCGGGTGGTGGCGGAATGCCGGTGAGTGTAGCCGTTCCGGCCAGTTCGAAATTTCCTTCGAACCACCCACAACTCCTGGGGAGGATGGACGTCTGAGAGGGTGAGGGCCGATCCGGCGCGGGCATGACCGCACCGGTGCCGGGTCTCGCTCACTGGCCGAGTCCGACTACCACGGGGAACCCACCATGCGTCCGTCCACTGTCCGGCGTCTCGTCAGGACCGTTCCGCTGGCGGCCGTCGTGGCCGGCGCGGCCGGCTACGCGCTGCTTCCGGCCGAGGCGGGTGCGAGCGCCCGGCCGGTCCGGTCCGCGGCTCCGGCAGCCTCGGGCGTGGCACTCGTCGCGCCGGTGGCCGACGCTCGGTCCGCCCCGGAGGGGACGCCGCCCACGGCGACGGCACCCGGTGCGACCACCCCGGCCGGGACGCCGGGCCCGGCGGGCACCACGTCGGGCGTGCCGACGGGGTCGGCCCCGGGCGCGACCACCCCGGCCGCCCCGAACGCCCCGGCCACCGCCGGCGGTCCGGCGTCCGCGAGCGCTCCGGCGTCCGCGGTGGCGAAGCCGGCCGAGCCCGCCAAGGGCGGGCCCGTGCCCACCGGGACCGCCCGCCCCTCGGGCCCCGCGTCGGGTTCTGCCCCGGCCACCACCCCGAGCGGTGGCCCGGCCCCCGCCACCGGCACCGCTCCGGACTGGCCGGAGGAGATGCCCTCCGCGGTCGGCGAGCGGGTGGACGTCGCGATCCGCTCGCTCAGCGGCGCCTGGGAGATCCGCGGCGGCGGCAGCTACTTCGAGTTCGAGGTGACCTGGAGCAACGCCACCGACCGGCGCTTCGACGAGATCGTCCCGGTGGTCCGGGTGCTCCCGTTCGACTACCCGGCCGCCGTGGCGCGGCTCGGCGCGACGGCCAAGGGCATGCTCGACCGCAAGGACGTCGACGAGTGGCGAGAGGTCAAGCCGGACCAGAAGGGCGTGGACAGCGGGCCCCAGCAGGGGGCGTTCGCGCTCGACCCGGGCGAGAGCCGGGCGGTCCGCTACCGCCTGACCCTGGGGGCCGACAGCATGTCGGGCCGGCTGCCGATCCAGGCCGACGCCTATGTCGGGCGCGGTGCCAAGGCGGTGTCGGTCGGCGGCACCCAGGCGCGGATGAACGTGACGACGGGGCAGCCGGTCCGGTTCTCGGCGACGAAGGCGACCGACATGACCGTCGGCCGGATCCCCTCCGAACTGCGGGTGGAGCTGGCCAACCTGGACGCCACCGGCAACCACACCGTGGCCCCGGTGGTCAGGGTGACCGACCCGCTCGGCCGGAACAGCACGCACGGCCTGGTGCCGGGCGACCTCTCCGCCGAGGTGCTGGTGGACGGCGAGTGGCGCCGGCTGTCGGGCGCGCTCGACGCCGACGGCCAGGTCCGGCTGGACACCGCCGGGCTGACCCGGGTGCTGGTGCCGGGCGAGACGGCCGTCTACCCGTTCCGCTTCAACCTGCCGAAGGGCTGGAGCGCCGGCAGCGGGCTGGAGTTCACGGTCGGCGGGACGGCCGACGGTGGCGCCCTCCCGACCCAGAAGGCCCGGCCGCGGATCACCCGGATGGCGGACGACACGCCGAAGGCGTCCTCCTAGGCCGCGCCGGGCCGCGCACCGGCGATCCGGCGCACGGCCCGGCGGACCCGCGTACCACCGGCCGGCACGCGCCCGGTCCGGCACGCGCCCGGTCCGGTGCACGAACGGTCCGGCACGCGCTGGGTCCGGCAGCACGCCCGGTCCGGCACGACCTGCCCGGCGGGCCCGATCCTCCGACCGGGCCCGCCACCCAAAGACGATGTCCTGACGCACCGGTGGGAGCCGGGCCGCGGTCGGGGGGAAAGCGAAGACGGATGTCCATGGCCATCGGGCGGGCCGCCCAGGCGGCCCAGGGGCGGGGGTTCGGCCTCCGCCGGCTGCTGGCGCTGCTGTTCGGTGCCCAGGAGACGCACGGCGCGGGCGAGATCCTCGACGTGCCGGTCGCCGCGCAGACGGCCGGCCAGCGCCGGGCCGGGTTCCGGCTGCTGGCCGGTGGCGGCCGGACCCGCGAGGCCGGGCCGACGCTGACCGAGCTCTACCTCACGCACCGGCTGAGCCTGGTCCGGCTCGCCGTCCTGCTGGTCGACCATCAGGACCAGGCCGAGGACGTCGTGCAGGAAGCTTTCGCCAAGCTGTACCAACGGCACGGCGACGAGCTCGACGACCTCGACAACGCGCTGGCCTACCTGCGCACGGCCGTGGTCAACGGGGCCCGCTCGGTGCTGCGCCGCCGCCGCACGGCCCGCGAGTACGTGCCGCCGCACGAGGCGGACGCGCCCTCGGCGGAGGACCACGCCGTCCTCCACGACGAGCACCGGCGGGTGCTGGTGGCCATGCAGGAGCTGACCGCGCGCCAGCGCGAGGTGCTGGTGCTGCGCTACTGGTCCGACCTGTCGGAGTCGGAGATCGCCGAGATCCTCGCGGTGTCGCGCGGCACCGTGAAGTCCACCGCCAGCCGGGCCCTGGACGCTCTGGAGCGGAAGTTGGAGGACGCCCGATGAGCGACGACCGGCGTCCCACGTCCGACCACGAGCCGGGCGGCGACCCTTCCGGCCCCCGACGTCCCGATCCACGACGTCCCGATCCACGACGTCCCGACCCCCAGCGTCCCGACCCCCCGCGCTCCGAGGGCGACCGCCCGCGCGGCAACCGGGGTGCGGCGGGCGGCGCCGGTACCGGCGCCAGCGCCCCGGTCGGCGGGGAGACGCCGATGGAGCTGCTGCTCCGGGAGGCACTGGCGGCCCGCGCGGCCCGGATCACCGCCCAGGACCTGCGCCCGGCCGACCCGCCGCAGGGGCCCCGCAACCGCAGGCGGCCCGCCTACCTGGTGGGCCTGCCCCTGATGGGGCTCGCCGCGGCGATGATCGTCGGCGTGCTCACCGTCCCCACCGACACGCTCGCCCACAAGGGCGACGACGCGCCGGCGGCGACGATGAGCGACGGCCCGGTGCCCACCCGGGGCGCCGACGGGGCATCCCCGAGCGGCTTCCCCGCACCGCCCGCCGACGGAACCGCCCGCCCGGTCGGGGAAGCGGCCCAGGGGACGGCCGGAGGTCCGTCGGCCGCCGCCCCGGGGACCGGGACCGGGGCCGGGCCGGTCCTGCCCGGCCAGGAGGGGGAGGCCCCCGCACCGCCGGGGGCCGGGGCGGGAGCGCCCTCCCCACCGCCCGGCGGCCCGGCGGCCGGAACGCAGTCCGCCGCACCGCCCCCGGTGGCGCCCGCGCCCTCGGGCACGGTCCGCCAGGGCGGCGGCGTGGCGCTGAGCTTCGACGGCCTGGCGGGGGCGGAGGCGATCGTCGGCGCCGGCCCGACGACCTTCTCGGTGACCTGGCGCAACACCACCCAGCGGCTGTACGACGCGGTGGCCCCGGTGGTGTCGGTCCGGACGCTCACCGGCGCCGTCCGCTCCGGCCGGTCGGTGCGCGGCCGGCTCCAGCGCGAGGAGGAGGGCGGCAGCTGGACGGACGTCCCGCTGACCGTGGGTTCGGGCGCCTATCTGGCCTCGGGCGACGCGGCCGCGTTCCCGCTCGCCCCGGGAGCCGCCCGGACGCTCCGCTACCGGCTGGACCCCTCGATCGACAGCGCGGAGGGGACGCTGTTGATCGAGGCCCTGGCCGTGCTGTCGACCACGCCGGAGCGGTTCGAGGAGGGCTCCGCCCTGGCGCCCCTGCTGCTGACGAGCGCCCCGGCGGCCAGCCGGACGGCGCCCGAGCTGAGGCTCAACTTCACGCCGAGCGACGGGGTGATCGCCGGGCGGCCCAGCTCGTTCTCGATCACCGTCAGCAATCCGGGGGCGGCGCCGCTGGCCTCGGTGGTGCCGACCCTGGTGCTGACCGGTGCGGACGCGGCGAAGGCCGTCGTCGAGGCCAAGTACGGCGCCGGCAGCGGGGTCCGCCGGCTCCCGGTCGCGCCGGACGGCAACGGGCAGCTGGTGGTCGACACCTCACTGCTGGAACGGGTGATGCGTCCGCACGACTCGAAGTACCTGGAGTTCCAGATCAGCGTCCCGGAGGACTGGAAGCCCAACGCCGACTTCGCGGTGGTCGTGGGGGCCAGGGGCGACGGCCGGGACGCGCCGCCGGTGGTGATCCAGCCGAGGTTCACCGTGGCGGTCGACTCCTGACCGACCCGCCCCGCCGGTCGGCGACTGCCTCCCTGTGACGAGGCCGCCGGCGCTCCGGCCCCCACTGCTCGGGGGCCGGACCGCCGACGGCCGGGTCGCCCGGGGCGGATCCGCCCCGAGCTGTCGTTCGTCAGCTCCGGTCGAACGAGGCCATCCACGCCTCGACGTCCTCGGCCCGGCGCGGCAGGCCGGCCGAGAGGTTCTCGTTGCCGTCGGCGGTGACCAGGATGTCGTCCTCGATCCGGATGCCGATGCCGCGGTACTCCTCGGGGACGGTCAGGTCGTCCTGCTGGAAGTAGAGGCCGGGCTCGACGGTGAGCACCATGCCCGGCACCAGCAGCGCGTCGACGTGCTCCTCGGTGCGCGAGTGGGCGCAGTCGTGGACGTCCAGGCCGAGCATGTGGCCGGTGCCGTGCAGGGTCCAGCGGCGCTGCAGGCCGAGCTCCAGGACCTTCTCGACGTCGTACACCGAGGCGTCCAGCAGGCCCCAGGCGAGCAGTCGCTCGGCGAGCACCCGCTGCGAGGCGTCGTGGAAGTCGCGGAAGCGGGCGCCGGGCTTCACGGCCGCGATCCCGGCCTCCTGGGCGTCGTAGACCGCGTCGTAGATCTTCCGCTGGAGCTCGTCGAAGCGCCCGTTGATCGGCAGGGTGCGGGTGACGTCGGCGGTGTAGAGGGTCTCCGTCTCCACGCCGGCGTCCAGCAGCAGCAGCTCGCCGGGGCGGACCTCGCCGTCGTTGCGCACCCAGTGCAGGGTGGTGGCGTGCGCGCCGGCGGCGCAGATCGAGCCGTAGCCGACGTCGTTGCCCTCGACGCGGGCGCGGCGCCAGAAGGTGCCCTCGATCCAGCGCTCGGAGGTGGCGACGGCCTGGCCCAGCTCGCGCACGCAGTCGGTGAAGCCGTTGACGGTGGCGGCGCAGGCGGCGCGCAGCTCGCCGATCTCCCACTCGTCCTTGACCAGCCGCAGGCCGCTCAGGAACTCCTTGAACCCGGCGTCCTGGTCGGCGTCCAGCACATCGGCGAGCGCGGCCTCCAGGCCGGCGTCGTAGCCGCGCACGATCCGGGTCGGCACGCCGTCGGCGGCGCGGTCGGCCAGCTCGTCGGCGGCCTTGCGGACGTCGCGGACCGGCAGGCCGAGCAGCTGCTCCTGCTCGGTGAGGCTGTGCCGGCGGCCGACCCACAGCTCGCCGTAGCCGTCGAGCCAGAACTCGCCGTTCTCGCGGTCGGAGCGGGGCAGCAGGTAGAGGACGAAGTCGTGGCCGGTGGCACCGGTGGGCTCGGCGACCAGCACGGCGTCCTCGGTGCGGTCACCGGTGAGGTGCACGTACTCGCTGGAAGCGCGGAAGCCGTAGTCGGTGTCGTTGGAGCGGATCTTGAGGGTGCCGGCCGGGACGACCAGGCGCACGCCCGGGTGGGCGGCGGAGAGCGCGGCACGGCGCTCGGCGGCGTAGCGGGCCTGCGGGACCGGGGTCAGGCCGTGCAGCTCGGTGTCGGCCCAGCCGGACTTCATCGACGCGGCGAGTTCGTCGGAGACCTCGGAGTAGAGGCCGTTCTTGCGGCCCTTGAACTGCTGCGGTTCCTCGTCGCCGCCGGCGGCCTCGGGGTTCTCGGCCACCGCCGGGGTGCGGTCCTCGGTCACGTACGTCGCCTCCTTGCGCGTGGTGCCGCCCGGGGCGCGTCGGATCACGACACAGGTGGGCGGCCGTGCGTCCATGGTACGGACGCCCGGCCGCTCACCCGTTCGGGCCTTCACCCGCTCGTACCGGCCCGGCGCCGGGTGGTCACTCGAAGCGGGCGGCGAGCAGCATCAGGTCGTCGGTGGCCGGAGCGGGGGCGGTGGAGCGCCGGGGGGCGGCCCCGCCGTCCCGGTCGGCGGGGTCCTGGCCCGCCGCGCGGCGGTCGGCCCGCTCCCGCCGGTCGGCGTCCCGCTCGGCCGCAGCCTCCAGCAGGTGGGCGCAGAGCCGCTCGGGGTCGGTCCGGACGTCCCGGGGGGCGTCGGCGGCGGCCCGGCGCAGATCGGTCTGTCCGGAGTGCAGGGTCTGGCCGAAGCGGCGGGCCAGCCCCTCGGTGTAGAGGATCAGGGTGTCCCCGCGCTCGGCGGTGAACTCGACCCCGGGCGCCTCCCAGCAGGAGAGCATGCCGAGCGGCGCGGAGAGCGAGGTCTCGACGAACTCGGCGCCGTACCTGGTGACCAGCACCGGCGGGCAGTGGCCGGCCCCGGCCAGGGTGACCCGGCGTTCCTCCGGTTCCACCCAGGCGTAGACGGCGGTGGCGCTGCGGGTCGGCTCGGTGGTCTTGAGCAGCAGTTCGAGGTCGCCCAGGACGGACACCGGGTCCTCGCCCTCCAGCACCGCGTACGCCCGCAGCGCGGCCCGCACCCGGCCCATCGCGGCGGCCGCGCCGGGCGCGGAGCCGGGCCCGGCACCGGGGCCGTCGCCGGAGACCGAGCCGACGGTCAGCCCGACGGTGCCGTCCGGCAGCGGGATCGCGTCGTACCAGTCGCTGCCGCAGGAGCGGTCGAGTCCGGCCGGGACGAGCCGGGCGGCCAGCCGGAGCCCGCCGGGCTGCGGGAGGCGGTCGGGCAGCAGGCCGCGGCGCAGCGCCTCGTTGGTGCGCCGGACCTTCTCCGCGTCCAGCTGCTTGGCCAGCAGCGGCGCGGCGACCTCGGAGTAGCGGCGGGCCAGTTCGCGGCGGCGGTCGGTGGGGTCGGCGGGGGCGTCGTAGAACCACAGGGCGGCGGCCAGCGGGCCGTCCTCCTCGGTGGCGAGCGGCAGGCCGTAGCAGCCGCCGAGGCCGAGCTGCCCGGCGAGTTCGCGCAGCCGGGCGCCGATCGCCGGGTCCTCGGCGAGGTCGTGCGACCGCACCTCGGCGGGCCGGTCGTGCTCGCGCAGCAGCCGGGCGAGCAGGCTCTGGTCGGCCGGGACGGTCTCCAGCGCGCCGAGGCTGGCGCGGTCCAGGCCGAGCCCGAGCGGCTGGCTCGGGCCGCCGCCGGGCAGCACGGTGACCAGCAGGGCGCGGTCGGCGCCGAGCAGCGCGGTGCCGGAGGCGAGGACGGCGTCCAGGGTGGCGCCGAGGCCGCGGGCGCGGGCGAGCCGCTCGGTGTGCTCGTGCAGGCTGGCGAAATCGGACAGCCGTCCGGCCAAACGGTCCTGCACGCCGGTCGAAGCCGGGGCTGCGGCCTCGGGAGCGCCGGGGGCCGGGGCGGCGCCCGCGCCGTCCTCGGGGCGGCGGTCCGTGCCCTCGGGCCGTCCGGCGGACGGCTGGCCGGCGGCGGCGGCCGGGGCCGGGCCGTGGAAGCCCGGCGGATCGAGGACGGAGAGCCCGCTGGTGCCGCCGGGCTCGACCGGCTCGGAGGACGCCGACGGTGGGGGGGACTCGGTCATGCCGCCACTCCTGACGCGGTGGTACGTGTCACGCGGATCATGCGGAACCCCCCGGGAACGGCCGTTCTGGAGCGAGCACGGCCAAAGGGGCGCGTTTCGCCTCGATTCGCTACTACTCGTCATTGATCGACAGCAATGCCACCACTTCTACACAGGCCATTCGGGGCATGTCCAGAGTCATGACAAGGCGGGTGGCCGGTTCCGGGCCTGGTGGGCCCGGTCGGGGGGCGCGTTCTGCTCCGCGCGCGCCGGTCGGTCGCGCCACGGTCCGGCGGGGCGCGACGGCTCCGCCCGGCGGGCATGGAGCGGCCGGTGAACGGGCAGAACCGAGGGGACGGTTCCGGCGGCCGTCCGGATCGTATGCCTTTACCGCCGGCCGGCCGGGCCGGCCGGAAGCGACTCACTCGTACGGTGGAACCAACCGCGCCCGGGCGGCGTCCATCCGGTCGCATACGGGATTCTCGTTCCAAGGGCTGTTCTATTCCGCGGCCCTTTCACATCGTGCTCCACCGCGTGCTCCAGGCCCGCGCCGCAGTTCGCACGCCGTCCGCACCGCCGCTCGCCCCGCCCGCCGCTCGGCCCCGGCCCGGCTCCCGGTCCGTTCCCTCCGTCCGGTTCGCGGGCCGTCCGGCGTCCCCGGCCGGTGGCGGCGGCCGGCCCGGCGGCCGCGGGCCGGAGCCATTGAGCGGTCACGGAAAGGAACGGGTGCCAATGCGTGACAACCCACTGCGCGACGACCCGAGGAACCGGTCGGCGGCCCGGGCGGCCCGGCTGGCCGGGGCCCTGTCGGCAGCCACCGAACACCGCTGGCCCGTGGTCCCCGCAACCGTCCTGCTCGCCGGCGGAGTCTGCTCCTGCGGCGACCCGGACTGTCCGGTGCCGGGGGCCCACCCGCACGACCCGACCCTGCTCGCGGCCACCACCGATGCCCGGATGGTGCGTTGGTGGTGGGAGCAGCGCTGCCCCGACGCGCCGGTGCTGGTCGCGACCGGCCGGACGGTCTCCGCGGTCAGCCTGCCGGCGGCGGCCGGGGCCCGCGCGCTCGCCTACCTGGCCGCGCTCCGGCTGCGGCTCGGTCCGGTGCTGGCCATGCCCGACCGCTACGCGATGCTGGTCGCCCCCTACTCGCTCGACGCGCTCGGCGAGATGCTCGTCCAACTCCCTTGGGTGCCTGGTTCGTTGCGCTATCACGGGAGTGGCGGATTCCTGCCGCTGCCGCCCGGTGGCGGGGCCGGCGACCGGGTGCGCTGGGTGCTGCCGCCCCGTCAGGGCGCCGACGGCGGCGTCTGGCTGCCCCAGGTGGGTCCACTGCTGGGCGAGTTGGTGGACGCGGCGGTCCAGCTGGACAGCGGCCGCTCGGCCTACTGACGGCGCGGCCGGGCCGCTGCCCGCGCGGTGCGACCGGGGCTTCCGGCGTATCGATCGGGCACGGCCGACCCGCGTTGGCGTGGGATGTTCGGAAAAACAAAAGATCCGGCCGCTGGCGACGGGGGATGCACCAGCGACCGGACTCTTTAGACAGTAACAAGGATCCGCGCCCGCGCCAATTTCCAAGACGCCCTCGCAGCCCGGAAATTGCGGGTTACGGGCGACAATGTGACGCGTATCACGTCGAACGCCCGGGTGGCCGCCTCCCTTGCGACCCGCCTTTAGTTCAGGGTGACCTGACGGTTCACCAGGTTCGCGCGGGCCCGCCGCTCGTCCGCGGTCAGCGGGGCCGGGTCGGCCAGCGTCGCGGCGAGGAGCTCGGCGAACTCGGCGGCCGGCTTCTCGCAGTCGGCCGCGGTCATGTCGACGGGCAGGTCCCAGACCGGCACGGTCAGGCCGTGCGCCCGGAACGAGCCGACCAGGCGGGTGTCCGGGCCGAGCGAGGACTTCTCGGCGGCGGTCAGCCGGGCCAGCGCGTCCAGCAGTTGCTCCTCCGGCACGGTCATCACCCAGCGCAGGTGGTTCTTGTCCGGGGTGCCGCACCAGTACGCCGAGTCGAGGCCGGCGAGCTTCTCGGTCGGGATGGCCGAGGCGTTGGCGCGCTCCAGCGAGGCGGCCACCTCGCCGGTGGCGGTCTCGGCGTCCTCCAGCCAGAACTCGAAGCCGGTGTGCACGGCCGGCTCGAAGGCGGCGGCGGGGTCCAGCAGGTCCTGCAGGCGGCGGCCGCCCGGCACGGTCCGGCGGGCCGGCACCGGCGAACCCGGCTCGGCGGCCAGGGCCAGCTCCAGGGCGTCCCCGAGGTCGCGGCTCAGGTCGCCGGAGGAGGACTGGGTCTGCAGGCCCAGCAGGATCGAGCCGTCCTGGCGGCGCAGCGCCGGCCAGGCCAGCGGCAGCACGGTGGCCAGGGTGACCGACGGGACCTCGCCGTTGGCGCTCTCGGCGACCCCGGCGGCCAGCGTCAGCGGCACGGTGGCGGCGGGCACCAGCTCGCGCAGCGCCACCCAGTCCGCCTCGCCGGCCAGGCCCTCGAACGGGCGGTGCACGAGCTCCTGGACCGCGTGCGAGGCCTCGCGGCCGTGGCAGGCCTTGTAGCGGCGGCCCGAGCCGCAGGGGCAGTCCTCGCGGGCCCCGACCACGGGGATGTCGCCCGTGACGGCGGGGGTGGACTGGCTGCGCTGCGGCGCCTTCTTGGCGGCCTTCTTGCCCATGGTGCGGCTCTCCCGGGAACGGTGGTGTTGTGCTCCGGGCAGCCTACTGACGTTCCCCGGACGTGTGGCGCACACCGGGGCGCGGGTACGGCCCGCCGCCGGGCGCCAGCGCCGTCCGTCGGCCGTCCGTCGGGCTCAGGCCTCCCGGTGTCCGCCGGCCGTCCGCCGGGCGTGCCGGGCCCGGGCCGGCAGGGCCGCCCACACCGTCACCTCGCCCGGGGCGTCGCGCACGCCCCAGTCGCTCGCCAGCTGGTCCACGATGCTCAGCCCACGGCCGCCGTGCGAGGTCAGCGAGGGGCTGGACGGCGACGGCCGGGTGGGCGACCCGCCGTCGGTCACCTCCAGGGTGAGCACCCCGTCGGCGTGCATCTGCCAGCGGACCAGTACGCCGCCGGCGTCCTCGTCGGGCTCGCCCGGGGCGGCGGCCGGAGCCGCCGTGCCGACGGCCCGGGACGGTCCGCCGACCAGCAGCGGTTCCGCCGCCTCGGCACGGGCGCCCCGGCCGAGGGCCGGCAGTGGCCCGAGCGGACGGGCGTAGCGACAGGCGTTGCTCAAAAGCTCGGAAAGGATCAGAACAGCATCATCAATGACCGGTTCCGGTATCGCCCGGTCTCCCAGATCTCGACGCAGTCGGCGCCGTGCGACCCCGACACTCGATGGGCCGTGCGGCACTGCCATGGTCGATGAAGTCGGCACTTCACGCGCCACCATCAACGCCACCCCCGGACCTCCTTCAGCGTATGCCGAGGGATGGATGCCCCTTGGCAATACGTCGGAAACGACTGCGCGGCGATCCCGCGCGGTCATTTCAGGCCGGTGCACCGACGGTGCGCGACAGGTGATTCCGTGCTCACCCTCCGTCGTGAAACTGTATGAATTGCGGCAGAAATCGTTGCCGAAAGGTTTGAGTCCCTACCAAGACGGTCAGCTTGTCACGGTGGTTGAACGGTTCACCACGGCTTCACGGCATGCCCGTGCGACACAACACGACACAACACGGCACGGAAGGGCACGGGACGACACGGCACGCCGCAGGCCCGCGTGCCGTCACCGGCCGAGCTGGGCCAGGACCTCCGCCGGGCGGTTGGTGATGATCGCCGACACGCCGAGCTCCAGGCACAGCTCGACGTCGGCCGGCTCGTCGACCGTCCACACGTGCACCTGGTGGCCCAGCTCGCGCAGCCTGGTCACCAGCCCCGGCCGGGCCCGCACCAGGTCGATGCCCGGCCCGGCGATCCGCGCCCCGCCCGGCAGCGGCGCACCGGGGCGCAGCCGCCCGCGCAGCACCAGGCCGCGCTCGAACAGGAACACCCTCGGGTACTGCGGCGCCGCGGCCGCCACCCGGGCCAGCGCGACGGAGGAGAAGCTCATGATCCGGGCGTTGACGCCGTGGCCCGCGCCGGTCTCCGCCGCGTCGGCGCCCCGGCCCCCGGTCGCGCCGCCGATGCCGAACCGGTCCAGCATCCGCAGCAGCTCGGACTCCACCCGGCCGCGGAAGCGCACCGGGTGCTTGGTCTCGATCGCGAGGTCCACCGGCCGCCCGGAGTCCACGACCAGCTCCAGCAGGCTCTCCAGCCGCAGCACGCCGCGCAGCTCCGGGTCCTCGCTCGGCCTGCCAGTCTTCCAGGCGCCGAAGTCGTGCGCCTCCAGCTCGGCCAGGGTCATCGCGGAGACCGTGCCCCGGCCGTCCGAGACCCGGCCGATCCGCCGGTCGTGCACGCAGACCAGCTGTCCGTCGGCGGTCACCCGGACGTCGCACTCCAGTGCGTCGGCGCCCTCGGAGAGCGCCCTGCGGTAGGCGGCGAGGGTGTGCTCGGGCAGGGCGTGCGAGGAACCGCGGTGGGCGATCACCTGGACGGGCCGGGTGGTGCGGGCCGTCACGGGCGAGACATCAGGGCTGGTCACGCCCTCCACGATAGGCGGCGGAAGTGACACGGAGGCGACGTCGGCCCCAACCCGGAGGGCCGACTTCGTCACTCCGTCGCGCGGCCGGGGTCATTCCGGCCGGTGCCACGGCCGATGCGCCGCGGGTCCACCGCCGGTGCACCACCGGTCCACCGCCGGTGCTCCGCAGGCGTTCCGAAGCGGTGTTCCGAGCGGTGTTCCACCGGTGTTCCGTGAGCGTTCCGTGGGCGTTCCGCCGGAATTCCACGGGCATTCCGCGGGCATTCCGACCGCCCCTCGCCCCGGCCGCCCCGGGCCCGCCCGGTCAGCGCGCGTCGGCGGCGGCCCGGCCCCGGGTGAACGGGGTGAGCGCCCAGGTCGCCAGGGCGGGCACCAGGAAGCCGAACAGCGAGGCCGAGGTCCACTCCTGCGGGGTGAAGTGCAGCAGCTCCTGCGCGGACGTCCAGAAGTCCGTCCACCAGCCGGCCACCGCGGTCGGCGCGATCAGCTGGTAGACCGCGAAGCCCAGCGCCCACGGCAGCAGCATCAGCCAGCGCGACGGCGCCTCGTCCGAGAGGTCCCAGCCGCGCCGCCCGGCGCCGAGGAAGTAGTCGACCGCCAGCACCGCGAACATCGGCACGAAGACCGAGCCGATCAGCCCCAGGAAGGCGTAGTACGAGTCGGTGAACGCGGTGATCTGCAGCGCGAGCACGGTGATCAGCGCACCGGTACCGCCCGTGAGTACCCGGCGGTCGACCTTCGGCAGCAGGTTGTGGATCGACATCGCGGTCGAGTAGACGTTCGCGAAGGACTGGTCGGTCTCGCGCAGCACCAGCACCAGCAGGAACAGCCAGCCCGCCCAGACGCCCAGGAAGGAGTCGAAGATCCGGTCGGGGTCGCCGTCCGCCTGCAGCAGCGCCAGCAGGCCGAGCACGTAGCACCAGACCTGCGCCACCGTGTAGCCGGAGAAGCTGCCCCAGAAGGCCGATCGAGGGGTGCGCGAGTGCCGGGTGTAGTCGGCGGCGAGCGGGACGAAGGAGATGGACACCGCGATCATCGCGTCCGTCGCCGGCAGGAAGCCGTGCCAGTTGCCCGCGCCCGGGTCGGCGACGCCGTTGCGGCCGAGCTGGACGGTGAAGTACACCATCGCGACCGCCACCGCGACGGCGACGAAGCGGCGCAGCACGGCGATCGCGCCGAGCGGCCAGATGGTCAGCGCGGTGGTGATCGCGCCGGCCAGCACGACGAAGAGCCAGCGGTAGCCCTCGGTGCCGACGACGGTCTGCGCGCCGAGCGCGATCGTCAGCAGCTCGTACACGCCCCAGCCGATGCACTGGACGATGTTGAGAACGGTCGGCACGTAGGAGAGCCGGGTGCCGAACAGCCCGCGCAGGGTCGCCATGGCGGGCGCGCCGGTGCGGGCGCCGATCAGCGCGGCGACACCGAGCATCGCGGTACCGACCACGGTGCCGGCCACGATCGCGGTCACGGCGGCGGCCAGCGACAGCTCGCTGCCCTTGGCGCCGAGCACGGTCGCGGCGGTGGTGAAGCCGATCAGCGAGACGCCGAGGTTCATCCAGAGCGCGAAGTGGTCGCGGAAGCGGAGGGTGCGGGGCGGCTCGGTGTCGAGCACCAGCGGCGCCTCGACCCGGGCCGGGGGCTCCAGGACGGCGGTGGCCGAGGACGGGGACGACGAGGACGTCGAGGCAGGCGGCATGGCCGATTTCTCCCTACGCCGGCATTACCCGGACAGGTTCCGGCGGTCTGCGCCCCCTCGACGGACGTCCACGGATCCCGTGGCGTACGGTCGACCGGCGCACTCTCAGCCTGGTGGGTCCAAGCTCCCGCGTGTCAGTTCGGAGCGACAGGCTAGCGGGCACGGGGGAGAACGCCAAGGCCAGGGGGCCGGGCGGGCGGCGCTCGGGGCGTCCGTCTGGTCGGGCTAAGGATTCTTATGAGTTCTTCAGAAGGCTCCTTACGGCAATCGAATCGAGTGTGCGAAAAACTATGGTTGTTGGTCCTGTCAGCGATGGAGGTCGTCCGTGAGCACCGAGCGCGAGGTTGGGTCCACCGGGCCGCAGGGGGAGCAGCCCTCCGGCGGCCAGGGGGTGGTGGGTTCCCCTGCTGACGGTCCGGCGCAGCAGAATGCGGCCGGCCCGTCCCCCGCGGCGGAGCAGTCGACTCCGGCCGCCGAGGGGGGTTCCGGCGGGTTCACGCCCACCGTGGCCTTCGGCAACCTGACCGCCCCCGAGCCCGCGGCCCCCCCCGCCCCCGTGCCGGCACCCCCCCCCCCCCCCCCCCCCCCGGCCGCCCCGCCCGGCTCC
>NZ_LGDO01000051.1:0-24790 GCF_001279805.1 Streptomyces sp. XY431 | reverse complement strand
GCCCGGCACCGCTCCCACCGGCACCGCCGACCCCGCCTTCCCGCTCCCGGCCCCCACCGCCACCACCCTGGCCGGCCGCACCGTCCTGCTCGACCCCGGCCACAACACCGGGAACTCCGCCCACACCACCGAGATCAACCGCAAGGTCGACATCGGCAACGCCCGCAAGGAGTGCGACACCACCGGCACCAGCACCAACAGCGGCTACAGCGAGGCCGAGTACTCCCTCGACGTGGTCCACCGCGCCCGCGCGATCCTCGCCGCCCGCGGCGCCACCGTGGTACTGGTCCACGACGGCGACCGCCCGTGGGGGCCGTGCATCGACGAGCGCGCCCGGATCGGCAACGCCGCCCACGCCGACGCCGCGGTCTCGGTGCACGGCGACGGCGGACCGGCGAACGGCAGCGGATTCCACGTGATCATGCCCGCCAAGGTGGTCGCCGGAAAGGCCGACACCGCGGCGATCGTCGACCCCTCGCACCGGCTGGGCCTGCTGCTGCGCGACAGCTTCCGCGCGGCGACCGGCGAGCCCTACGCCGACTACGTCGCGAGCAAGGGCCTGGACACCCGTTCGGACCTCGGCGGGCTGAACCTCTCGACCGTCCCCAAGGTGTTCATCGAGTGCGGTAACATGCGCAACCCGGCGGACGCCCGCCGAATGACGGACCCTCAGTGGCGCCAGCAGGCCGCCCAGGGGATCGCCGACGCGCTGACCTCGTTCCTGACCACCCGGTAGGAAGCCCGTCCGGCGCCCCCGGCACCCACCACCGGCCCGGTTGACGGGGCGGCGGACCGGGCACTGGAACGATGGACGGGCCGGCGGACGGGCCGGGGCCGGAAGCGCGCGATTTGCAACGACTTCGCCCCATTCCCGAGCCCGCTGTGCACCCGCGAGGCCGTTGGCCCTAGGCTTCTGGTCCGTTCGGGGTTTTCCGGCCGGTCAGCCGACCGGACGGGCGCCGGAACCACATCGGCCGAGCGCCGAACCGAAAACCGCCGACCACGACACACCAACGAGGGGAACGTTAGTGAATCTGCGCGCTCTCACCAAGGGAGACGCCGCCGTCGCAGGTGCGGCCGTCCTGCTCTTCATCGCCTCCTTCCTGCCGTACTGGACCGTCGAGTGCAGGGGCAAGTACTGCGGCGACACCTCGACGAACGCCTGGGACAGTGTCCTGTTCCCCGTGCTGCCCTCGGTCTTCCTGCTCGGCATCCTCGCCGCCGCCCTGATCCTGGTGCAGCGCTTCCAGGGCCAGGCGGCCGCGAACCGTCAGATCCTCGGCCTGCGCCTGGACCAGTGGGGCATCGCCTTCTCGGTGGCCGCGCTCTGGACCGCGGTGTGGGCGCTCGGCGGCGGCATGGAGGGCATCGGCCACGGCTTCGGTGCCTGGCTCGCCGTCATCGCGCTGGTCGTGCTGGCCGGCGCCTCCGCCGGCGGCCAGCTGATCCCGGTGCTCAAGACCCCGCTGGTCACCGACCGGCCGGCCGCCCCGGCCGCCTTCCCGGCCGGCGGCTACCCCGCCCCGGGCCAGCCGGGCCAGCCCGGCCAGTACGGCTACCCGGGCCCGGGCCAGGACCCGAGCCAGGCGCAGTCCCCGGCCTTCGGCGGCCAGCCCGGCGGCTACGGCTACCCGTCCCCGCAGGCCGGCCAGCCCGGTCAGCCGGTCGCGGGCCAGCCGCAGGACCTCGCCGCCCAGCAGGCCCCGGCCGCGCACGCCGCCGAGGCCGAGGCCGCCCGTCAGGCCGCCGCCCAGCCGCAGCCCGCCCCGGCCGCGGACTTCGCGCCGTTCTGGTTCGCCGTCCCGGCGCCGCGCCAGCTGGCCCCGAAGGACAACCCGGCCGGCGGCCCGGTCGGCGAACTGGTCCCCGGCACCTGGTACCTGGCGGTCGAGCAGCGCGGCGCCGCGCTGGTCGCCCAGCTCCAGGACGGCACCCAGGGCGTGCTGGCCGACACCTCGGGCATCCAGCGCGGCTGACCCCGCGCGGCACCCCGTACGGCGAAGGGGCGGGACCGGATCTCTCCGGTCCCGCCCCTTCGCCGTGCCGCGGGCATCGCGAGTTGCGCCCGCTCAGCAGCAGTCCTGGACCACCAGCCCGGTCGGCAGCTCCTCGCCGCCGAACACCGCCACCGTCGCCGGGTCGCCGCCGAGCGCCGCGACCGCCAGCAGCAGCGCGCCCGCCGTCCAGGTGGTGCGCTCCTCCGGCCAGATCGCGTCGTCCTCGAACACGTACCCGGTCCAGTAGGAGCCGTCGGGGTGCCGCAGGTGCTTCTGGATCCAGCGCAGGATGTCCACTGCACGGTCGGACTCGCCGATCGCCCACAGCGCCATCGCCAGCTCGGCGCTCTCGCCGCCGGTGACCCAGGGGCGGTCGCTGACGCAGCGCACACCCAGGCCGGGGACGACGAACCGGTCCCAGTCCCGGGCGATCCGCGCCTGCGCGGCCGGGCCGCGCAGCGCGGTGCCGAGCACCGGGTAGTACCAGTCCATCGAGTAGCGGTCCTTGTCGAGGAACCGCTCTGGGTGGTGGGTGACGGCGTGCCGCAGCCGGCCGGCCGCGAGCTCCCAGTCGGGCTGCGGCTCCTCCAGGTAGTCCGCGACCGCCAGCCCGCAGCGCAGCGCGTGCAGGATGCTGGAGGAGCCGGTGAGCAGCGCCTCGTCGGTGGCCCGGCCGTCCTCGTCGACCCGCCAGGCGATCGGGCCGCCGGGCAGCCGCTGGGCGACGATGAAGTCCAGCGCGCGCCGGACGGTCGGCCAGATCCACTCCAGGAAGGTGTCGTCACCGGTGGAGAGGTGGTGGTGCCAGACGCCGACCGCCAGGTAGGCGCAGAAGTTGGTCTCCTTGGCCGCGTTGCAGACCTCGCCGTCGGCGTGCTCCGGCTTCCCGTAGGCGTAGCCGGCGTACCAGGAGCCGTCCGGGTTCTGGCGCTTCGCCAGCCAGCGGTAGGCGGCCTCGGCGGCGGCGTGCTCGCCGGCCGTGTCCAGGGCCATCGCCGCCTCGGTGTGGTCCCACGGGTCGAGGTGGTGGCCGCGGAACCACGGTATGGCCCCGTCGGGCTGCTGTTCGGCGAGGATGCTGCGGACGGTGCCGGCGGCCTGCTCGGCGTCGAGCACCCCGTCCAGCAGCAGGGCCTCGGGGACGGCGGCGGTCACTCCGCCCCGCCCGCGGCCTCGGCCCCGCGACCGGCCCGGTGGGGCTTGGTGGCGTAGGCGACGAAGCTCTTGCCGATGACCGGGTTGAGCGCCCGCTCGGCGGCCTTGGTGAGGGTGCTGATCACCGGGGTGCCGACGATGTCCCAGACCAGCAGCTGGTGGTAGGCCTTGACCGGCAGCGACTTGTCGTTGTCGACGCCGACCGCGCACTTGATCCACCAGTACGGGGAGTGCAGCGCGTGGGCGTGGTGGGTGCCGTAGGGCTCCAGGCCGGCGTCCTTGAGCTTGTCGAGCAGCTCGTCGCCCCGGTAGATCCGGATGTGGCCGCCCTCGACCTCGTGGTACTCGTCGGAGAGCGCCCAGCAGATCTTCTCGGGCAGCCAGCGCGGCACGGTGACGGCGAGCAGGCCGCCGGGCTTGAGCACCCGGAACATCTCGTTGAGCACGCCCTTGTCGTCCGGGATGTGCTCCATCACCTCGGAGATGATGATCCGGTCGAAGTGCTCGTCCTCGAACGGCAGCGCGAGCGCGTTGCCCTCCATGGCGACCGCGGACGCGCCCTCCGGCGCCTCGCCGGCCTGCTCCATGGCGGCGAACCACTTCCTGACCTCGGCGATCTCCTCGGCGTTCTGGTCGAGGGCGACCACGTCGGCCCCGCGCCGGTAGCACTCGAACGCGTGCCGTCCCCCGCCGCAGCCCAGGTCGAGCACCCGGTCGCCGGGGGCGAGCGGGAAGCGCGAGAAATCAACGGTCAGCACTGCGGACTCCCATTCCTTCGGTACCAAAGGGTTCCTGACGCCGAGTCAGAGAAATCACGGGGACGGACGAGCGGACGGACGCACCGGCCGGCGCGGCCGCGGGCGCGGGCGCCGGTCACCCGCCGCGCCCGCCCGGCCGTTCGGCGGACGCCGTCAGGCCACGTAGCGCCAGCCCGGGCCGGAGCGGGCCCGGCGGCCGGCGCCGGTGGCGATCGCGGCCCGGTAGCCCTCGACGGTCAGCTCGGCGGCGCGCTCCCAGGTGAACCGGGCGAGCACCCGCTCCCGGCCCGCCGCGCCGAGCGCCGCGCGCAGCTCCGGGTCGTCCAGCAGCCGGCCGAGCGCCGTCGCGAGCGCGTCCGCGTCGCCCGGGGGCACCGCCAGGCAGCTCTCGCCGTCCGGACCGGCCACCTCGGGGATCGCGCCGCCGGTGGTGGCGACGAGCGGGGTCGCGGTGGCCATCGCCTCGGCGGCCGGCAGCGAGAAGCCCTCGTACAGCGACGGCACGCAGGCCACCTCGGCCGAGCGGTAGAGGTCGACCAGTTCCCGGTCGGTCAGGCCGTGCCGGAACTCGATGTGCGGCTCCAGCCCGAAGGCACGCACGGCGCGGGCGATCGGGCCGTCCTCCTTCTGCGGCTTGCCGACCACGACCAGGTGCGCGTCCCGTTCGGTGCGGACCTTGGCCAGCGCCTCGACCAGGTGCACCAGGCCCTTGAGCGGGACGTCGGCGCTGGAGGTGGTGACGATCCGTCCGGGCACCCGGGCGACCTCGTCCGACGGGGACCACAGCCGGGTGTCGGCGCCGATCGGCACCACCGAGACGGTGTCCGGGGCGGCGCCCAGGTGCTCGGCGATCTCGCGCTTGGAGCTGCCGGAGACGGTGATGATGTGCTCCAGCCGGGCGGCGACCCGGCGCTGCATCCGGGTGAAGGCGTACCAGCGGCGCAGCGACAGCCGCTTCAGCCGGCCGGGGGCCGCGTCCAGTTCGACCCGGCGGTCCACCGTGATCGGGTGGTGGATCGTGGTGACCAGCGGGAAGCCGTGCCGGGCCAGGCCGAGCAGGCCGTAGCCGAGCGTCTGGTTGTCGTGCACCACGTCGTAGCGGCCGCGGTGCCGGGCCAGGTACTGGCGGGCGCGCAGCGAGAAGGTCAGCGGCTCGGGGAAGCCGCCGGTGCGCATGGTGGCGTACTCCAGGACGTCCACCGGCCCCCGGTACTCCTCGCGCGCCGGGGTGCGGAAGGGGTCGTCGGCGCGGTAGAGGTCCAGACTGGGCAGCTCCACCAGCCGGACCGAACCCGGCCCCTCGACCTCGTCCAGGACGGGGTACGGCTGGGCGCCGATCACGTCCACATGGTGGCCGAGCCGGGCCAGCTCACGGGAGAGGTGCCGTACGTAGACGCCCTGACCGCCGCAGAACGGGTCGCCGCGGTACGAGAGCAGGGCAATCCGCAGCGGCTGCGCGGTCATCGTCGGCCCTCATCTCTGCTGCTGTCTGTGCTGCCGGTCGGTAAAGTAGATCAGGTTTCAGTGTGGTGTGGAGTTCACCGGTGACCCTGTGAACAATGAGAGACCTCGAAGATACCGGCCCGTAGCTTCCGCTCAGGATCCAGGGCTGGTGATTCGCGCCACGCCCGGGCACCACGCCCGGCCGACCGTGCCCGTCCGGAGCAGCCCCACCACTCTCGCGCCCGGGAGCGTCCTTGCCGTCATCGTCCTCACCCCCGCCCGCACCGCCCGCGCCGGCGGCGCCCACCCCCTCGTCCGGCAGCGCCCCGGCACCCCTCCCGGTCGCCCCGATGGCACCGCCGCTGACCGCCCGGCAGGCCGAACGGCGGCGGCGGATCCTGCGGACCGCGACCACGCTGGCGGCCCGCGGCGGCTACGACGCGGTCCAGATGCGGGAGGTGGCGGAGGGGGCCCAGGTGGCCCTCGGGACGCTCTACCGGTACTTCCCGTCGAAGGTCCATCTGCTGGTCGCGGTCATGCTGGAGCAGTTGCGCGGCCTCCAGGAGCAGGTCCGCCGGCACCCGCCGACCGAGCCCGAACCGGCGCCGAGGGTCGCCGAGACGCTGACCCGGGCGTTCCACGCGCTGCAGCGCGAACCACTGCTGGCCGAGGCGATGGTCCGCGCGCTCTCCTTCGCCGACCGCTCGGTGGGCGCCGAGGTGGACCAGGTCTCCGCCGCCACCGGGCAGCTCATCCTGGACGCCATCGGGCAGTCCGGGCCGCCCACCGAGAGCCAGCGTGCCGCCGTCCGGGTGATCGAGCACACCTGGCACGCCGCGCTGGTCGCCTGGCTCTCCGGCCGCGCCTCGATCGCCGAGGTCAGGGCCGACCTGCACACCGCCGCCCGGCTGCTGGAGCTGCCCTGAGGCCGTACCGGGCCCGGCCCGCCGGAGGGCCGCCGAACTGGAACCTGTTCTCACCCCGGCCGCGTCCTGGCACCCGGTCCGGCAGCTAGAGTCGACGGGCAGGACAACTCCATCCCGCTTCTCCAATTCCGGGGAAAGCCGGTGCGAATCCGGCGCTGACCCCGCAACCGTGAGCCCGGCGCCCGTCCGCCGGCGAGCCGGAGCACCCGGGGAGAGGCGAGCGGCCCCATGCCGGGCGGACCACCCCCGGCACCGTCGAGGTCTACGGAACGGCCGGCCCCGGCCGACACCGCTCATCGAAAGGCACAACTCCGATCATGCTGACCGCCGCCCGCGCGGGCGCCGCCGCCCTGGCCGCCGCGCTGCTCGCCGGAACCGCCGCCGCCACCCCGGCGTTCGCCGACATCCCGAGCCCCACCGCGAGCCTCGGTTCCGCCCCGCTCCCCGACGGCCTGTACGGCAAGGGCGACCCGACGTACGACGGGGTGTGGCGGCAGTCCCTCGCCCTGACCGCGCTGACCACCGCCAAGGTGACCCCGGCCGACTCGGCCGTCTCCTGGCTGACCGGACAGCAGTGCGCGGACGGCGGCTGGCCCTCGTACCGCGCCGACGCCGCGACCGCCTGCGACCCGGCGTTCGAGGACAGCAACGCGACCGCGCTCGCGATCCAGGCGCTGACCACCCTCGGCGGGCACCAGGACGCCGTGGACAAGGGCGTCCAGTGGCTCAAGGCCAACCAGAACGCGGACGGCAGCTGGGCCTACAACCCCGGCAACCCGGGCGACGCCAACTCCACCGGCCTCGCCGTCAACGCCCTGCTCGCCGCCAAGGCCGACCCGGCGGCCGTCGCCAAGGCCGGCCGCAACGCCTTCGACGGGCTCGCCGTCTTCCAGCTCGGCTGCGCCGCCCCCGCCGACCAGCGCGGTGCCTTCGTCTACCAGACCGCCCCGGCCGGCGCCCCCGCCGCCGAGCCCAACGCCCTCGCCAGCGGCCAGGCCTCGCTCGCCGCGGCCGGCGGGAAGCTGCCGGTCGCCACCGGCAACCGGACCGACGCCGCCCCCAAGGCCCTGGCCTGCGCCGACGGCGGCGCCACCGCCACCGCCGTCCCCCGGGCCGACTCCGGCGAGGCGGCGGGCGCGTACCTCACCGCGCAGCTCGCGGCGGGCGGCCAGCACCTGACCCTGACCCTGCCCGGCGCCGCGCCCACCCCCGACTACACCGCCACCGCCTGGGCGGCGCTCGGCCTGGTCCAGGGCGGGCACCCGCAGCAGGCCGCGGGCGCCGTCGACTGGCTGGCCAAGGAGGGCGGCACCTGGACCAAGGGCGGCACCGACGCCGCCGCCACCGCCACCCTGGTGCTGGTGGCGCAGGCGGCGCAGCGCGACCCGGCCGCCTTCGGCGGGACCGACCTGGTCAAGCAGCTGACCGCGCTCGGCCCGGCGCCCAAGGCCGTCGGCGCGGCGTCCGCCAGTGCCTCGGCCTCGACCTCGGCCTCGACCTCGGCCTCGGCCGAGAAGGACAAGGACAGCGGCATCGGCAAGTTCTGGCTGGTCGGCATCGGCCTGCTGATCGGCATCGGCGGCGGGCTGGTGCTCAGCCTGCAGCGCAAGCGCGGCGCGAAGCTGTGACCCCTCCCGGCCGGGACCGGGACGCGCGTCCGACCACGGCCGCGGTCCCGGCCGCTGCCACCGCTGTCACTCCTGCCACCGCCACCGCTGCCACCGCTGCCGTCGTCGTCGAGGACGAGGCGGCGGCGGCCCGGCGGCGGGTGCTACGGGCAGCCCTGCGCTTCCTGGCCGGGGCGGTCACCGGCCTGCTGATCGTGCTCCTGCTCGGCGCCGCGCCGGCGCAGGCCGCCGGCTACCGCTACTGGTCGTTCTGGCGGTGGTCCGACGGCGCCTGGGTGTACCAGCAGCAGGGCCCCGCCGTGCACGTCCCGGCGGACGGCGAGGTCGAGGGCTGGCGGTTCGCCGTCAGCCCCGACGGCGGCCAGCAGGCCACCCGGCCCGGTCCGCCCGGGGACTTCGCCGCCCTCTGCGCCGGTACGCCGGCCGAGGCCGGACGCAAACGGGTCGCCGTGGTGCTGGACTTCGGCGGCCCCGCCGACGCGCCCGCCCGCGAGACCCCGCCGGAGCCCCGGACCGCCTGCGCCCTCGTACCGACCCGGGCCAGCTCGGCGGAGGTCCTGGCCACCGTCGCCCCGCCGCTGCGGTACGACGTCAACGGGCTGCTCTGCGCCATCGCGGGCTATCCGCGCACGGGCTGCGGCGAGCAGTTGGGCGGGGCCGCCCGACCGACCGGCACCGCCGCCCCCTCCACCGAGGCCGGCGCGACCGGCACGGCCACCGGCCCCACCGACGCCACCGGGTCGGTCGCGGCCGGCGCCTCCCCCGGTGCCATCGGCCCCGTCCTCGGGGTCGGCGCCGGCCTGGCCCTCGTCCTCGCCGTGGCCGCGGGCGCCCGTTGGCAGTCGCGCCGCCGCCGATGAGGCCGGCCGCCACCCGGCCCCGCCCGCCAGCCGCCGCCCCGCTCCGGACCGACCCCCTGGACCCCACCGTGCCCACACCCCGCGCCGCCCGCCGCCGACCGGCCGCCGGACCTCGCCAACTGCACCCCGGAGCCTGGTGGTTGTGGGCACTCGGGCTGGGCGCGGCCGCCACCCGCACCACCAATCCGCTGGTCCTGCTGCTGCTGGCCGCCGTCGCCGGCTACGTCGTCGCCGCCCGGCGCGGTGACGCGCCCTGGTCGCGCTCCTACGGCGCGTTCCTGCGGCTCGGCCTCCTGGTGCTCGGCATCCGGCTGCTGTTCGCCGTCCTCCTCGGCTCGCCGGTCCCCGGCACCCACGTTCTGTTCACCCTCCCCGAAGTCCCCCTGCCCGCCTGGGCGCAGGGCGTCCGGATCGGCGGCCGGGTGACCGCCGAGGGGCTGCTCGCCGCGCTGTACGACGGGCTGCGGCTGGCCACCCTGCTGGTGTGCGTGGGCGCCGCCAACGCCCTCGCCAGCCCGGCCCGGCTGCTGCGCACGCTCCCCGGCGCGCTCTACGAGGCGGGCGTGGCCGTCGTGGTCGCGATGACCTTCGCGCCCAACCTGGTGGCCGACGTGCAGCGGCTGCGCGCCGCCCGCCGGCTGCGCGGCCGCACCGACCGGGGCGTGGCCGCCGTGCTCAGCGTCGGACTGCCCGTCCTGGAGGGCGCGTTGGAGCGCTCGGTGGCGCTGGCGGCGGCGATGGACACCCGCGGCTTCGGACGCACCGCCGCCGTGCCGCGCCGGATCGCCCTGCTCACCGCCGGGCTGACCCTGGCCGGACTGCTCGGCATCTGCCTGGCCGCGTACGGACTGCTGACGGCGGGCGGCGCCGGCTGGGCGGCGCCGGTGCTGGTGATCGGCCTGGCCGCCGCCTTCGCCGGACTGCTGCTGGGCGGGCGGCGCTCGATCCGGACCCGCTACCGGCCGGATCCCTGGGCGCTGCCGGAGTGGCTCACCGCCGGTTCCGGGGTCGTGGTGGCGGCGGCGACGGCATGGCTGGCCGCGCTGGACCCGCTCGCCTTCGCCCCCACCGTGGTGCCGCCGACCGCGCCGGTGCTGCCGGTCGCCGCGGCGGCGGCCGTCCTGCTCGGGCTGCTCCCCGCCTTCGTCACCCCGGTGCCGCCGAACACCACCGGCGCCACCTCCGGCAACTCCACCGGAAGCACCACCGAAGCCACCGCCACCAAGGCCGCCACCACCGCCAGGACCCCGTCCGGGCCCGGGAGGACTCCGTGATCACCTTCGAACAGGTCGGCGTCCAGTACGCCGACGCCGAGGCGCCCACGATCGACGGCGTCGATCTGACCGTCCCCGAGGGCGAACTCTGCCTGCTCGTCGGCCCGTCGGGCTCCGGCAAGTCGACCCTGCTGGGCACGGTGAGCGGCCTCGTCCCGCACTTCACCGGCGGCGTGCTGCACGGCCGGGTCACCGTCGACGGGCGGGACACCCGGGAGCACCGGCCGCGCGAACTCGCCGACCTGGTCGGCACGGTGGGCCAGGACCCGAGGGCGCACTTCGTCACCGACACGGTCGAGGACGAACTCGCCTACGGCATGGAGTCGCTGGGCCTGCCGCCGGACGTGATGCGGCGCCGGGTCGAGGAGACCCTCGACCTCCTCGGCCTGGCCGAACTGCGGCAGCGGGCACTCGGCTCGCTCTCCGGCGGCCAGCAGCAGCGGGTCGCCATCGGCTCGGTGCTCACCGTCCACCCGAAGGTGCTGGTCCTGGACGAGCCGACCTCCGCGCTCGACCCGGGCGCCGCCGAGGAGGTGCTGGCGGTGCTCCAGCGGCTGGTGCACGACCTCGGCACCACCGTGCTGATGGCCGAGCACCGGCTGGAGCGCGTGGTCCAGTACGCCGACCAGGTCCTGCTGCTGACCCCCGGCGCGCCGCCCGTCCTGGGCGAGCCCGCCGGGATCATGGCCCACTCACCGGTCCACCCGCCGGTGGTCGGCCTCGGCCGGCTGGCCGGCTGGCACCCGCTGCCGCTCACCGTCCGCGACGCCCGCCGCCGGGCGGCCGGCCTGCGCGCCCGGCTGGACGGCCACCGCCCGCCCGCCGCCCCGGCCGCCTCCGCCACCGGCACCCCGCTGGCCACCGCCTCCCGCCTGGTGGTCCGACGCGGCCCGGTCCCGGCCCTGCGCGGCGTCGACCTCACCCTGCACGCCGGGACGATCACCGCCCTGATGGGCCGCAACGGGGCCGGCAAGTCCACCCTGCTCGGCGCCCTGGTCGGCCTGCACGCGCCGGCCTCCGGCTCGGTCGCCGTCGGCGGCCGCACCCCGCACCGCACCCGGCCCGCCGAACTCGTCCGCCACGTCGGCCTCGTCCCGCAGGACCCGCGCGACCTGCTGTACGGCGAGAGCGTCACCGCCGAGTGCGCCTCCGCCGATCACGACGCGGGCGCCGAACCCGGCACCTGCCGCGCCCTGGTGGAGCGGCTGCTGCCCGGCCTGCCGGACGCCGTCCACCCGCGCGACCTCTCCGAGGGCCAGCGGCTCAGCCTCGCCCTGGCGGTGGTGCTGACCGCCCGCCCGCCGCTGATCCTGCTCGACGAGCCCACCCGGGGCCTCGACTACGCGGCCAAGGCCCGGCTGGTCGAGATCCTGCGCGGCCTCGCCGCCGAGGGCCACGGCGTCCTGCTCGCCACCCACGACGTCGAGCTGGCCGCCGAACTCTCCGACCGCACGGCCGTGCTGGCCGACGGCGAGATCGTCGCGGACGGCCCGACCCCCGAGGTGGTGCTCGGCTCGCCGGCCTTCGCCCCGCAGGTCGCCAAGATCCTCGCCCCGGGCCCCTGGCTCACCGTCCGCCAGGTCGCCGAGGCCCTCGACCGGATCGGGCCCGACGCATGACCCCGCCGACCCCGCTCGCCCGCCCGGTCCCGCTCGGCCGCCGCTCGGTCCTCGCCCTGGCCCTGACCTCCCTGGTCGGCGCGGCCGGCTTCGGCTGGCCGCTGCTCGCCTCCACCCGGTCCGCCCTGGTCGGCCACTCCGCCGACGCCCCCTGGCTGTTCGCCCTGCTGCTCCCGCTGCTCCTCGCCGTCGTCGTCGCCCAGATCTCCGAGGGCCGCACGGCGGGCGGCGGGGCCCCCGGGCTGGACGCCAAGTCCGTCGCGCTCCTCGGCGTCCTCGCGGCCGCCGGCGCCGCCCTGCGCCCCCTCGGCGCGGGCACGGCCGGACTGGAGCCGATGTTCTTCCTGATGGTGCTGTCCGGCCGGGTGCTCGGACCGGGCTTCGGCTTCGTCCTCGGCGCACTGTCGATGTTCGCCTCCGCGCTGCTCACCGGCGGCGTCGGGCCCTGGCTGCCGTTCCAGATGCTCGCCATGGGCTGGGTGAGCCTCGGCGCCGGCCTCCTCCCCGGCCCGGCCCGACTGCGCGGCCGCCGCGAACTCGCCCTGCTCGCCGCCTACGGAGCCGTGGCCTCGCTGCTCTACGGCGTGATCATGAACCTCCAGGGCTGGCCCTACATCGCCGGCCTCGCGAGCTCGATCTCCTTCGTCCCCGGCGACCCGGTGTCCGAGAACCTGGTGCGCTTCGCCGTCTACTGCCTGACCACCTCGCTCGGCTGGGACCTCCCCCGCGCCGCCCTCACCGTGGTCCTCTGCCTCACCCTCGGCACCCCGGTCCTGCGCGCCCTGCGCCGCGCCACCCGCCGCGCCGCCTTCGCCGCCCCGATCACCTTCCGGCCCCCGCCGGGCGATTGAACCGCGCCGCGCGGACGTGCCCCTGCGCCGCAATCACCACCTTCGCCCCGCGGGCCACCACCCCGACCGGGTACGGCGAGGAGGGCCCGGTCACGATCGGACAGTCACGGTCCGTCGTCAGTCATCGGCCCCGGGCGCAAAGTAGTCACGGAGCATGACAGTCGTCCATTCGGCCTGGTGCTGCTCTCCACGGGGTCCCATCTCACCGAACCACGGCTTCACGTCCAGGACCGGCGTGCCGTCGACAGCATCGAGGTCTTCGACGTGCAGGTCCAGCCCGTCGACCTTGAGCAGGCGGCAGCGTGACACACCCAGCCAGTTCAGGCGCCGCATGTTGCGGTGACCGAAGATCCCGACCTCCGGCCACTCCGGGTTGTCCCGGGGCCGACGGGCACCGAGGTTCAGGTCGGTCGGGTCGGTGAGGTGGAAACGGAAGACGATCTCCAGGTGCGAGAACTCCTCAAGGCCCTTGGTCGCGTCGGCGGTGAAGCGGGATCCGTCCAGCCGGACGATCGCGCGGGTGCCGCCCCAGAAGTCGTCTGTCGGTTCGATCCGTCCGCCGACCACGTGACCGAGGGCCTCGACCTCGAACGTTGCACCGTCTGCCATCAGTGACTCCTCGTCATCCTGTTTCGGAAAGGTACGCGGCAGCGCGCGCGTCGATCTCGCAGATCGCCGCGGTACCGCGCCGCCGGTAGGGGGAGAGCAGGGTGCGCATGTCGGCGGCGGCCTGGCGGGTGCGGCCGGACCGCACGCCGTCCATGGCGTCGAGTGCCTGCGACCAGGTGGCGCAGGCCCGGTCGATGTTGTTCATCTGCGCGTGGACGGAGCCGAGGTATCCCAGCGTCACCGCGTGGGTGCGGGTGAACTTCGTCGCCCTGCGGGTACGGACGCTGTGGTGGAACTCGCGCACGGAGCCGTCGAGGTCTCCGATGTCTCGCAGGGTGCACGCGGTCTCGTGGGCCAGGCTGGCCTCACCGAAGAAGAACACCCGGTCCGGCTCGGCAATGTCGTCGCTCGCGGCGGACAGGTCGCCCTCGGCCCGCAACAGCGCCTTGGCAGCGGCGTTCTTGCGCCCGGCTGCAGCCAGGCTCCGGGCGTGGACGACGCCGAGGAGAGCCCGCTCTCTTGGGGAGGCGAGCGCGTACCGATCGCCGTCGACGGATGCGGCGGCGAGGTCGAGAGCCTGCTGATGGTGTCCGAGGTCGAGGGCCTGGTGTGCCATCGCCCGCAGCACGTGGGCGGCCATCGGCGGATCGTCGGCCTCGGCCGCGAGTTTCACCGCCTCGGTGAAGTACCGCTGCGCCATCGCGTGCTGGCCACCGTCGAACGCCATCCAGCCCGCCAGGTAGGCGAGTTCGCCGGCTGCGGAGAAGAGGTCACGGCGTACCCGCTCGTCGGTGAACTTCCCCCGCAGGTAGGCGGTGACGTCGGTCGCCAGGTACTGCACCACGGACATCCAGGCGTGACCACCGCCTCGCCGTTGATCGACCTGCGAGAACAGGGTGGTCATGTCGCGGACGGCTGCCAGGTCGCCAGGGCCCACCCGCCGGGTTGCGGCGGAGCTGCGCGCACTGCCCCGCTCGGCCATGCGTTGCCACCAGTCTTCGCCGGGCAGGGAGAGCCCGGCCACTGAGTAGACCGCCACCCCCAGCGCCCGCCTGCGTTCCACGTCCACGTCGGTTCTCCCGAGTTCGGCCAGCGCGCTCAGCGTATCCGCGTCCCAGTCGGATTTTTGGGGCGCGGGTGCGATCAGACCGACCTCCTCCAGCGTCACGACCCGCCCGCCGAGCGCGCGACCCAACGCCTCGGCCAGGAATACACCAACGTTCCCGGCCGGCTGACCGCCGTTCTTCCAGTGCGTGATGCTCGACTTGTTGGTCTCCAAGAGCTCGTCATGCTCGGCCGCCACCCGCCTGACCAGGCGCGCGATCGCATCGCCGGAAAGCTTCGTCTCGTCGATGACCTTCCGCAGTCGCTCGTTCGGTTCCCTCGTCGGCGCCAAAGCGCACCTCCCTGACGGGCCGTTAAACCGCTTAAACCGCTCAGCGTGCCCAACACCGTACTCCGAGTAGCGGTTGGACGGTTCACTGATTGCATGCCGCTCGCCGGGTGGGACCGCCCTCGGATCCTGAACCCCTGCGGAGCGGCGGCCTGCGGCGGCTCCAGCCATGCATCCGGCATCGGGGGCGCCCTGCCGACTCGCGCCCCCGGAGACGCCAATGACGACTGCCGACCGCACACCCCACCCGTGGAGCCTCGCCGACTCCTCCACTACAGATGCCCTCGCCCCCGACCGGGAACGCGCCCGCCGACGCGCCCTGCGTCACCCCGCCGTCGGCCGCCGCCGCGAGCGACGGCCGGAGTCCGCGGCATGAGCGCCGGGAACTCCCCGGACTTCAAGCTGCCCGAGGACCGCCACCGGAGCCTGTCCATCCGCACGTTCAAGATCGCGCAGGACGGTACCCGGTACGGCGACTCCGGCGTCATCACCGTGGAGTCGGAGCCCGACGCCTACGCCTACCACCCCTCGGCCACCTGGCCTGCCTGTCGCTGCCCGCAGCACCGAGGTGGCTGACCCGCGTGCCTCTGTGGCACCACCCGTCCCACGTGTGAGAGGAAGAACTCCCATGTCCCTCGAACAGCTCTCAGGACAGACCGTGCTGATCACCGGCGCCGGCGGCCTCATCGGCAGCCGCATCACATCCCGGCTCCGCCGGCTCGGTGCCCGCCCCGTCTCGGTGTGCAAGCTCGACGCCTACCCGCACGAGGTGTACCGCGAGCGGTTCGGCATCGACACCGCCGACCCCGACTTCATCGTCGGCGACATCGCCGAGCCAGACCTGATGCGTAAGGTGATCTCCGGCTGCGACTACGTGATCCACGCCGCCGCCCTGGCCGACGTGGCGGCCTGCACGCGTCGGCCGCTGGACGCCATCGACACCAACATCACCGGCACCCAACGTGTCCTGGATGCGGTCGCCGCCTCGGACCGGGTGCGCAGGATGGTGTTCGTCTCCTCCGCCAGCGTCTACGGCAACGGCAGCCCGCAGTTCGCGGAGGACGCGGCGGTCCGTCCGGTGTCGGTGTACGGGAACAGCAAGGCGTGGGGCGAGTACCAGACCGCCGCCGTGCTCGGCGGCGCCGGCATCTCGTACGCCGTCGTGCGGTACTTCTCGGTCTACGGCGAGCCCCAGATCGTCAAGGAGCGCAGCCACTCCTGGGTGGTCGCCTGGTTCGCCATGCGGGCCGCGCTCGGCATGCCGCTGCACCTCAACGGCGGCGGCCACCAGATCCGCGACATGGTCCACGTGGACGACATCGCCACCGGTACGCTGTGGGCGCTGGTCGCGCCCGACGTGCACAACGAGACCGTCAACATCGGAACCGGTACTGGCACTTCGATCCGGCAGGTCGCGGAGCTAGTCCGCAGCCACTACCCGGACGTCCCGTTGATCGAGACACCCATGCCGCCCGGCGACCCCGAGGGCGGATACGCCTCCGTCGAGCGGATGGAGGCGCTGCTGGGGTGGCGGCCGGGCGTCACGATGGCGGAAGGCGTCGCCCGCTACGTGGCCTGGCTGAAGGCGACCCCGGAGGCTGTCCCCGGCTGGATGCGCCAGGCCGCAGCGGCCTAAATGATCGGCGGACGCCCCAGCTTGGTCATGCTCCACACCGTGCGCCAGCGCATCGGCTTGCGCCGACCGCACGGTGTGCGCCAGCCCTCGGCGAAGCCCGCGAACCACGCCTTCAGCCCGGCCGAATCCCGCGTCCGAGCAACGGTGAGCGCCATCCACACACTGAGGTAGACCGGCACGAGCAGGGCCGGGAGGTGCCGGCGCGCCAGGTACACCCGGTTGCGCGCGTTCACCCGGTAGAAGAAGGAGTGCCGAGTCGGGCTGGTGCGCGGGTGCTGGAGCAGCAGCTCGGGGACGTAGAGCACCCGCCACTCGGCATCCAAGGCACGCCAGGCCATGTCGGTCTCCTCGTGCGCGAAGAAGAAGGCGTCCGGCCAGCCACCGACCTGCTCCAGCATCTTCGAGGACAGCGCGTGGCCGCCGCCGAGGAAGCCGGTCACCTCACCGCCACGCATCGGATCACCAGCCCGCAGCCGGGGTACATGGCGCCGCTGGGTGACACCGGTCTCGTCCGCGATCCGGAACCCGACGATCCCAAGCCCGGGGTCGGCCTCGTACAGGTCGGCGATCCGGGCGAGGACGTCGTCCGCGACCAGCAAGCCGTCGTCGTCCAGGTCGATCACCACGTCCACGTCCCGCAGGTGCTCCAGGGCGACGTTCCGCCCGCCGGTCACACCGAGGTTGTCCGCGAGCTCCACGCCCTCCACCCCGGCGGGCAGTTCCGGCAGCACGCACCCGTTGCCGACCACCACGACCTTCGCGGCCTTGACCGTCTGCATCCCCACCGACGCCAGCAGCTCGGCCAGTTCCTTCGGCCGCGTGCCCATGGTCAGGACCGCCACGCCGAGCTTGACGCCCACCGAACCTCTTCCCTTCGAGGAACCAGAGATGACCTCACGAACATCGAAGCCGGGTGCCACATCACTCCGCGATCTCGCCGAGAACCGGATCCTTCCCGCCCATCAGGTGATGGATCGGGACACACTCGCCTGGATCGACAGGAACCGACCCGAAGCCCCAGCCGCGCCGCCCACCCTGCCACATCCGCCACTCATGCTGGTACCGGCCGACACCTGGTTCGCGCAGCCCCAGCTTGTGGACTCCATCCACGGCATCCGGCACAACGCCCGCGTCTCCCTGCTCGCCGGTCTGCTCGCCCAGGAGTACGGACTCGACCCCGATCACACCGCGGCCCTGTGCACCGCCGCAGCCGTCCACGACTGCCGGCGGCGCGACGACCGCGACGATCCCGGACACGGCCGACGGGCAGCGCTCTGGTTCACCCGAAACCAGCAAGCCGTGACCACCATGCTCGGCCGAGAACTCCCGCCCGGCCTCTCCCAGCAGGCAGCCATCGCCATCGGCCTCCACGACGTCCCGTACCCGGACTTCACCTCGCAGCAGGACCTCGCATACCAGCGGGCGCCACACCTGATCGACCTGCTCAAGGCGGCCGACTGTCTGGACCGCTACCGGCTTCCCCTCACCCGCTGGTGGCCCGACCCGTCCCACCTGCGCATCGTCATCCCCGCATGGCTCCACCCCGTCGCCTTCGACCTCGTCGTCCGCAGCGAACAGGCCCGGCTCAACGGCGCCACCAACCACGGGGCACTCATCCACGCCCGCCAGCTCCTCGACCGCCGGCAGTAGGAGGCCGTTCATGCACCACGAGTGGGACAACGCCCACACCGACCACACCGGCAGCGCCACCCGACGGGGCCCGTCCGGCCTGACCGAGAGCGAAGCCGACTGGCGCCACCACCTCGCACACGAGACGCCCAACGGCTGGCTGCTGCACGGCAACTCCATGACCCAGGCGCTGACCTCCGGGCGCCCTGTCCACCTGATGCACACCACCGTCGCCCTGGACGCGATCCGCGCCAGCGGGCAGCTCTACGCCTCCACCGGCTGCCTGGTCGCCGCGCTCTACTGTGCGCCCCTCACCGCCGAGCCCGCCGGCCTACGTCCCCACAACCTGGGCAGCTACCTGCTGGAGACCAAGAAGCACACCCGCACCCTGGTCTTCGAGATCGCCCCCGACGCTCCCGTGCCGCCCAAGGGCATCGACTATCTCCGGCTGGGCGCTGTCCACCTGCGCACCTACCTCACCCACCGCAGCTTCCTTACCGAGGCTGAAGACGCCCAGCTCCGCCGAGCGGTGCTGGGCCGGGTCCGCGCAGCGGCGCCCTTCCTCGACACCCTCCTCGCCAACGCCACCGGGAACCCGACACCGGACACCGAATTCATCGACCGGCTCGCCGCCACCGTGCCGGTCTTCCCGTTCCTCGGCTACCTCTACTTCGAGGTGGCGTCCGAGTACCTGATGCTCAACTCCAAAGCTCCCGAGACCAAGGCGTACACCCAGCTCGCCGAGATGAACAACCGCCTCTACAAGAGGCTGGCATTCTCCGCCGTCAGGAGCATGGACAAGCTCTTCGACTTGTCCCGCTTCAACCCGGGACACGATCGCCTCCTCCGGCTCATCGGACAGATCGAGGCCGGCCTGACATCCGGGGCAGCCCGCTACATCAGGCGGCGCGTGTCACACCTGTTCGCCACCGTGGCACTCGCACCCAGCCAGGACGCGGCATCCGTGACCTTCGGAGCCGCGGACTTCGACGTCCTCAGCGCGACCGCACCGCCCCTGCTCGGGCAACTCGTCTTCCGCGAGATGCGCATCATCGACCGCTACCCGCAGCTGTACCTCGCCTTCGAACAAGCCAAGGCCCTCGAGGCGTGGGACTACTGGAACACCGAAGGCATCCCGACGCCGTTCAACGGCACGATCCCGAAAGGCGAGATCGGGATCAATCCGGCCTATCCTCGATCCCGCTGCACCGTGTGGACAGCGGAGACCTGCGAGCGCGGCCTGCTGCACCCAGCGGACCAGCTCGACGTGACCTTCCTCCCCCGCCTCGCCGAACTGGCCATGACCGCCATGCGGAGAGACGCGAAGGGAAAAGCCGCAGGGCACCTTCGTTAGGTCATGTCACCCTCGCCCCCGGCGCGGGAGCGCACGGGGAGACGCAGCCGCCCGCCACCCCCTGCGCTCAGGCGGGTGAACTGTGCGGCGCGGACGACTACAGCGAGGTCCGCGACACCGCCCGACCCCCCACCGCCCGGGGCGGGCGGCAGCCGGAGCACGGCTCCCCCGCTCCGCCAACAGGACGGCCGCACATGCCGTCCCGTCCCGCGCACTCATGGCGCCTGGGTCGCGGCACCGTCACCGGCTTCACCGCGGTGCCACGGCCCGACGGAACGGGCGGCACCTTCGTCAACCGCCCGCCGAGGATCGCCGCAACGCTGTGGGTCACCTTCCCCGGAAGCGGCGCGGCCAGGATGCCCATCAGCGCGTCCGCCGACCATCCGCCCGCCAACAGGCCCTCCACCCGCGCGGCCTGGTCCGCCAGCGGTTTGCCGGCCAGTGCCAACGCCGGCTCCCGGGAACCGAGTTCGATCAGCAGCCCCATCCCCTCCGTCATCCGGGGCACTGTCGCCACCGGATGGACGGAAGGTTCCTTCCGCCTCACCGTCCTTGCCCTCAAGGAGGGGCTTCCCGCCTTCCCGGCTCCGGGTGCCCCGGCGGCCGGTGCCGCGGGAACCGGCGGCAACGAGTGCACCGCCTTGTCCGACAAGGGCACTTCATGCACGGAGACCGCCGTCCGCACCCGTCCCGTCAGGGGGTCGCGCACGGTCCGCCGCACGTAGTGCCCGGCCGCCTCCAGCTCCCGCAGCGCCCGGGCCACCGTCGCCCGCCCCTCGACGCTCTTCGCGGCCAGCGTCCGAACATCCTCCCGAGCGCCGTTCGGCAGGCTGAGGAGGTACCCGAGCAACCCGCGCGCCGCCCAACTGAGCGAGTGCTTCCGCACGACATGCCCGTTGTCGAGGATCGTGTACCCGGGCGCGTGCTTGGGGATACGATTGATGTGCATCGTGGAGTTCTCTCTCCTGGTGCCGTTCCCCGGGGTGTTGGCGCACCGCCGGGGCTTTTCGTTGCTGAACGCAATGATCACGCTAGTCCAGCGAACAGCCCCGGAAACCTCATCCCCATCACCCGATCGGGCGGCGCACGCGCACCCACCCCGGCGCACTCGAATGCCGAACAGCGCCCCCATGTGATGAACCGTCCAATGCCGGACAGCACCGCCGCCCACCACCGGGCGCGAAGGTCGGGCTCATCCCTTCGGTACCCCCACGACGGCGCGCCCCGGACGCCGTTGCGTCCGGGGCGCGCCGTTCCGCGAACTGCCGGCCTCAGCCCTTCGGGCCGGCCGACTGGACCACGTCGAAGGACCACAGCGTCGAGCCGCTGGCGGCGGGCCGCTGCGGCGCCTCGCCGTCCTTGGCCGCCGGCCGGTGCGCGGCCTGCATCGGGCCCGCGAGCCAGGCCTGGAAGGACTCCTCGTCCCGCCAGCGGGTGTAGACCAGGTACTGGTCGGTGCCCTCGACCGGGCGGAGCAGCTCGAAGTACTCGAAGCCGTCCGAGTTCTCCACCGCACCGGCCCGGGCACCGAAGCGCTGCTCCAGCACCTCCCGCTGCTCGGCCGGAACGGTCAGCACATTGATCTTGACGACGGACACGCCGTACCTCCTCAGGGTTGTTCCGGGAGGCAGTCTGCTACACCTCACACCGTCCACGGCGGGGCGACCCGGTCGCCGGTGTCCAGGTTGACGGCCATGGACGGCGCCGGGGAGGCGACGACGGCGGTGAAGCCGTCCTCGGAGCGCATCAGGCGGGGGAGGTCGGCGGGCAGGACGAGGGTGTCCCCGGCGGCGAGGGCGAGCTCCTCGCCGTCCAGGTCGACGACGGCGGTGCCGGTGAGGAAGGTCCACACCTGCTCGGTGTCCATGGCGTGACGCGGGCCGGAGCGGGCCGCCTGCATCTCGACCCGCCACAGCGCGAGGCCGGTGCCGCCCTGGGTGGGCGAGGCGTAGGTGGTCAGAACGGCATTGGGGGTCTCGGTACGGCGGGCGTCGGTGCTGCGGATGACGGACAAGAGCGAGTGTCTCCCTTATGATGGACAATCAAGTTGTCTATATGGTCAATGAGGTTGTCGATCGTGTCAAGGGATTCCGGGGAAGGCGCGACGCCGGGCTACGAACTGCCGGTGCGGCTGCTGTTCGCGTTCCGGCTGATCATCGACGAGCTGCACGAGCGGATCGCCCGCGAGGGACACCCCGACCTCCGCCCGACGCACGGATTCGTGTTCCAGGCGATCGGGCCGCACGGCACCACCGCCGTCGAGCTCGGGAAGCGCCTCGGGGTGTCCAAGCAGGCGGCCGGAAAGACCGTCGAGCAGCTGGAACGGCTCGGCTACGTCGAGCGCGGCAGCGACCCGGCGGACGCCCGCCGCAAGGTGGTCCGGCTGACGGAGCGCGGGGTGGACTGCCTGGTCCGGTCGGCCCGGATCTTCGAGGAGCTGCGCGCGGAGTGGGTCGTGCAGCTGGGCGGCGAGGAGCGGCTGCGGGGCCTGGAGGACGCACTGCGGACGCTCGCGCCCGGGGACCCGTTCCGGCTGGACACCCCGAGGTGGTTCGGGGGCCCGTGACGCGGGCGTCAGCAGGAACGACTGCCGGAAGGGACGACTGCCGGAAGGAACGGCCGTCAGAAGGAGCGGCCCTCACCGTGGTACGGGGGCTCGTCCACGACGCGGTCGGGCCGGTCCCGTTCGTCGGCGCAGAGGGTGGAGGCCAGCCGGGTGAGCAGTTCGGCCAGGTCGTCGAACTGCTTCTCGTCCCAGTCGCCGAGGAGTTCGGCGAGCTGCGCCCGCCGGGCCGCGACCAGCTGGACGGCCGCCGCCTCGCCCGGCTCGGTGAGCCGCAGCGGGAGCCCACCGGTCCGGGCCGCCAGCCCCCGGCCCTCGACCTCGCGCACCGCCTCCTCCACCACCGAGAAGGGCACGATCCGGCGCTCCGCCAGTTCGGCGGGCTCCACCGAGCCGTGGTGGTACATCTGGAGCAGCAGCCAGCTGGAGGCCGGCTTGAGGTCGAGACCCGCCGTGGCGGTGATCCGTCTGAACAGGTCGCGCCGCGCCTCCCGGGTGCCGAGGACGGACAGCGCCCGGCTGATCTCGTCCAGCGAGGAGCGCTCGACCGGGTTGAGGCCGATGGACTCGGAGAGGTCGGGGGCGGTCACGGTGGTGCGCAGCTTCTGCTCCCGCAGGAACAGCGAGAGCACGAAGGCGACCACCGCCACCGGCACCGCGTAGAGGAAGACCCGGGTGATCGACTCGGCGTAGGCGTGGTAGACCGCCTCCTGGGTCGCGGCGGGCAGTTGGGCGACGACGCGCGGGTCGGAGGTGATCGCCCCGGGGCCGAAACCGGGCGGCAGCGGGACGCCGGCCAGGGCGTCGCCGAGCCGGTCGTTGAGCCCGGAGGCAAAGACCGTGCCGAAGACGGAGACCCCGAAGGAGGCCCCGATGGAGCGGAAGAAGGTGGCGCCGGCGGTGGCGACACCGAGGTCCTGGTAGCCGACGGAGTTCTGCACGATCAGCACCAGTACCTGCATCACCAGGCCGAGGCCGAGCCCGAAGACCAGGAAGTAGCAGCTCATCTCGAAGGTGCTGCTGTGCTCGTCGAGCAGGGAGAGCAGCAGCAGGCCGACGACCGTGATGGCGGTGCCGGCGATCGGGAAGACCCGGTAGTGGCCGGTCCTGGCCACGATCTGGCCGGAGCCGATCGAGGTGACCAGCATGCCGATCACCATCGGCAGCATGTGGATGCCGGACATCGTCGGCGAGACCTTCATGACCACCTGGAGGAAGGTCGGCAGATAGGTCAGCGCGCCGAACATCGCGAAGCCGACCACGAAGGAGATGACGGCCACCAGGCTGAAGGTCCGGGAGCGGAACAGCCGCAGCGGCAGGACGGGCTCCTCCGCGGTGCGCTCCACCTGGACGAAGGCGACCAGCAGGACCAGGCCGAGCACTCCCAGGCCGATGATCTGCCAGGAACTCCACCCCCAGGTCGTCCCGCCGAGCGAGGTCATCAGCACCAGGCAGGTGGCCACCGAGGCGATCAGCACGGTGCCGGGGTAGTCGATCCGGTGCCGGCGCCGGACCTCCGTCCCGTGCAGCACCGCGGCGATCACCACCAGGGCGACCACGCCGATCGGCAGGTTGATGTAGAACACCCAGCGCCAGCTGAGGTTGTCGACGAACAGGCCGCCGAGCAGCGGGCCGAGCACGCTGGTGACACCGAAGACGGCGCCGAAGACGCCCTGGTACTTCCCCCGGTCCCGGGGCGGCACGAGGTCCCCGACGATGGCCTGCGAGAGCACGATCAGGCCGCCGCCGCCCAGGCCCTGGACGGCGCGGAAGGCGATCAGCTCACCCATGTTCTGGGCGATGCCGCACAGCACCGAGCCCAGCAGGAAGATCACGATGGAGGCCTGGAAGAAGACCTTCCGGCCGTACATGTCGCCGAGTTTGCCCCACAGCGGGGTGGCCGCGGTCGAGGCGAGCATGTAGGCGGTGACCACCCAGGACAGGTGCTCCAGGCCGCCGAGGTCGCTGACGATGGTGGGCAGCGCCGTGGACACGATGGTCTGGTCGAGCGCCGCGAGCAGCATCGCCAGCAGCAACGCCCCGATCGGCACCCACAGACTGCCCGCGGTGACCGGAGGCTGGGCGGCAACTCCCGTCGGCCCCGGCCCCGGCCCCCCGTCCGGACTCCGGTCGGACGCGGCGATCGGATCCGTCATGGCGTCTCCGTATCCCTCACAGGTCGGCAGATGATCACTCCAGGCCACCATGCTGTCAGAAATGAACCGTTTTGCTCCGTTCAGTTGAGCCGAACGTAAGCACGGCCGCCTGCCGGACCTTCACATCCGCACACCCACCGTTCACCGATGCCCAACCCCCACCAACCGGCACAAGGCCCCCACACCGGGCCGGACGCCCCTGTCCCCCCTCAGGGACGTCCTGCATAATCAGGCCCGTCCATCGCCTGAACACGAGTCCGACCGACCACGCGTCCGGGACCGCGAACGACCGAGAACGACCGAGAACCGAGGAGGGCCGGCCGATGCCGGACCAGCACTGCCCGACGTGCGGCTCCGCACGATCCACCGGGTGCGGCTGCCTCCCGCCGGACCACGGCCTCGACGACACCGCCGTCCTGCCGCACCTGGAGGGCCCGCCGCTGGTCCGCCCGTACGTGCCGCAGGCCGTCGGCCAGGTGGCGGACCCCGCCTTCCCGGCGACCCTCGAAGCTCCCCCGGCACCGGGGCCGCCGACGGCCGACCCGTTCGGCACCACCGTGCTGCCCCCGGTCGCTCCGCCGCCGGTCACTCCCCCCTTGGGGCCGGACGCCGACGCCTACGCGACCACCGTGCTGCCCCCGGTCGCCACCGCCCCGCACTTCCCCCCGCCCCCGGCCGGGGCCCGGCCCGGGGCGTACGACGCCCCGGCCGAGGACGAACTGGGCGTCTTCCCGGTCGCGCCCGACGCCGCGGCACCCACCGGCGGCCGGGCCGCACGGCGCGCCGCCGAGCAGGAGAACGGCCACGGACCCGGCCGCCGCAAGGGGCTGTTGATCGCGGCCGGCGCCGGCCTGCTGGCGCTCACGGTCGGGCTGGCCTACGCGGTCACTCCCTCCGCCGACCCGGACGACCGGGCCGCGCCCCCGCCCAGTACGACGA